>CBHWAL010000377.1:0-5089 GCA_966111495.1 uncultured Achromobacter sp.
TCGCAGCAACTGCTCGACGTCGACGAAGTTGTTGCCGATGAGCGGCTTGGCATCGGCCTGCGCCACATGGCACTGGGTGCAGAAATAGCGCCGCGGCGACACGTCCGCGAGCATGTTGCCGTTGCGGTCCTGGTAGGTCTGCGGATTGAAGATGCCGGTGTAGCTGACGTAGGCCGTGTAGGTGTCGTTGATGTCGTACAGCAGGCCGGCGTACGGCGTGAAGGCGTTCTTGTCGAACTCCGTGCGGCCTTCTCCGCCAAAGCCGATCGAGTTGGTCTTCCAGGTGCTGTAGCGCCCGCCAACGATGAGTTTCAGCGGATCGGCCAGGTTCAGGCGCAGCGCGCCGTACCAGCCCGTCTGCGTGGTGGTGTAGCGGTTGGCGATGATCGAATCGTTCCAGTCGGGTTCGGGATACGAGCCGTTCCACTCCAGGAAGTTGCCCACGCCGGCCGCATTGATGGCCGAGCGGTAGTTGAAGTCGCCCTTCTGCCGGTTGAAGCTGGCGCCCACCACGGCTTCGTGGCGGCGGCCAAACAGCGTGAACGGACCATTCGCCTTCAGATCCAGCGCATTCTGCTTGCGGTCGCCCAGGTACCAGGCGGGCGACGCGCCCATGCCCAGGCCCGTCTCGCGGTCGGGCCAGCCGTACAGGTACAGCAGCTTGCCGTCCATTTCGTTCTTGGAATACGAGCCCACGGCCTGCACGCGCCAGTCGTTGTCGAAGCGGTGCTCCAGGCTGGCAAACGCGCCCTGCGTGGTGCTGCCCCACGAGCTCCACCGTGCGCCGGTGTTCAGCGACCGGCGCCAATCGGTGCGGCCGCCGTCCGCGTACCAAAGCGGAAAGCCGCCCCAGCTGCTGCCCTGCGGCTCGTTGTCCTGGTAGTTGTAGCCCACGCTGAGCGTGGTGCGTGAGGTCAGGTCAGCGTCCACCACGCCGTAGAAGACCTTTTTCTTGTTCTGGTAATAATCCAGGAACGACCGGTTGTCCTGGTACGCCGAGACGATGCGGCCGCGCACGGTGCCTTCGGCGTTGAGCGGCGTGGACAGGTCGGCCGTCACGCGATAGGTGTCCCAGTTGCCCACGCCGGCGCTCAGGTCCGCTTTGAACTCACGGCTGTCAGCGTGCTTGCGCACCAGGTTGATGGAAGCCGAGGGGTTGCCCGCCCCCGTCATCAGGCCTGTCGCGCCGCGCACGACTTCCACGCGGTCATAGATGATGGGATCGACGGACGACTCGCCCGCCGCATAGCCCACATCGAAAGACGTGGGCACACCGTCGTACATGTAATTGCTGATGCTGAAACCGCGCGAGTTGAACGTGTAGCGTTCGCTGTCGAAGTTCTGGACCGAAATGCCGGGCGTGCTGCCCATCACGTCGGCCAGCGACCGCATGTCCTCGTCGTCCATGCGCTGGCGCGTCATCACGGTCACCGACTGCGGCGTCTCGCGCAGCGACAGCGACAGCCCCGTGCTGGCCGCCGTGGAACGCGGCGTGTAGGACCCGGTCCCCTCGGTGGTGTTCGGATTGGCGTTGTCGCCCACCACCTGCACCGAAGGCAACGTCGAAACGGCGGCGTCCTGCGCGGCAACCGCCCCCGAGGCCAACGCCAGCAAAACCGCCGCAGACGTGCGACGCAGCACGAAACGTGGGTGAACGATTGGGCCGCGGCCGACGCGTCTTTCTTCTTGCATTGTGGCTTCCTACCGAGTGGGTCTAAGGGTGACAAATCGGCAGGAAGTTTAAATGCAAATCCTTCTCATCTCCATCTAGTGTTGTTTTTTCCCATTGTTTGCTTCAACCTGAGGCCTTGCCCGGCCGCTGCACCGCGCGCACCTTGCCGCTCTCGCCGCCGCCGCAATAAAACCGGGCGCCGCCGTCGGATTCCAGGCCCGACACGCCAATGCCAGCCGGCATCTCGACCGCCTCCAGCACTTCGCCGGTGCGCGGCTCAAGGCGCCGCAACTCGCTTTCTTCGGCTTCCCACGTGCCGTGCCACAGCTCGCCGTCCA
Organism: uncultured Achromobacter sp.; assembly: GCA_966111495.1. Classification (GTDB taxonomy): domain Bacteria; phylum Pseudomonadota; class Gammaproteobacteria; order Burkholderiales; family Burkholderiaceae_B; genus Achromobacter. The sequence continues at coordinate 2,011 of CBHWAL010000377.1, forward strand.
CCCACGTAACGCCCGTCACGTAGCGGTTGGAATCGATGGTGCGCAGCACGTTGCCGGTCTCGGGGTCGACCTGGTGGATCTTGCGGTCGCGATAGGCGCCGACCCACAGGCTTCCTTCCGCCCAGGCAAGGCCGGACACGCCCTCGCCGCCCGGCGCGGGAATGGTGGACAGCACGTTGCCGCTTTGCGGATCGACCTTCTGGATCCGGCCATCGGCGATCTGATAGAGGTGCGTGCCGTCAAAGGCCGTGCCCGCATTCGCCGTGATGTCCAGCGCGCGAGACGTCTGCCCGGTGGCCGGGTCCAGGGCGACAAGGCTGTCGCCCGTGGCGAACCACACCTGCTTGCCGTCGTACGTCAGCCCATGGACGGCCTCGACACCCGGAAATGGGCCATATTCGCGGAGGATTTCGGCTTGTGATCGTTTCATGATGGCTTCCTGTTGTAGGGATGCGTCCATGCTACTGGCCGGGCAAAATCGCCGGGAGTAACAAGCTTGTCGTGAATCCGGGCACAGGCGGCAGCATCCAGCGCCGCGCGCGTCCCTGGCCGAAGGCCTGCACCTTGCCGGCCTCGGCCAGCGCTTCCAGCGCGCGCTGCACGGTGCGCTGGCTGGAGCCCAGCACCAGCGCCAGCGCCGAACTCGACCAGCCTTCGCCATCGGCCATAAAGGCCAGCAGCGCGCCCTGCTCCGGATCCGCTTCTTCGCCGGCGGGCGCCAGCACCGTGATGCCGCCCGTGCCGGCCGGCGTGAGCGTATAGCCGTGCCGGGTGGCATGGATGCCGGCCAACGGGCGGATCGCGGAGCGTAGACGGCCCATTTCGACGCGCAGGCGCGCGCGGTGCGTCTCGTCAAAATAGCGCGTGCGAAACGCCTGGGCGATCAGCGCATCGCGCGTCACGTCCTGCGGCCAGGCCTGCGCCAGCGCGCGCGCCAGCGCAAACAGCAAGGGACGGCCGGCCAGCGCGACGGTCGTTTGCGCACCGCGCACGGCGTACCGGCAGGCGTCCACCACCAGCGTTCCCGACGTCAGCAAGGCCTCGACCTCGTCCAGCGACACCGTGCATTCGCCGTCGTGTCCGATGCGCCGGGCCGCCGGCGCGTCCAGTGCCCGCACCGCGTGGTCCACTTCCGCGATCAGCGCCGGAATCCCCGATTGCTCGGCGCAACGTTCCGCGCGCGTCAGCGCGGACCGGGCCTTTGCTGCCTGCTGGCGGCGCAGGGCGATGCCCCCGACGATCAGCTCTTGAATGGCCCGCGACGCCCAAGGCAGTGCGGCGGGATCCACCTCGGCAAGCGTGCGCTCGGCGTCGTCCAGCCGCCCCAGCAGCAATTGGCGGCGCGCCGTCAGATGGCGGGCATGCGCCGCGTTGACCACATCGCCATGCGCGTGCAGCGTGGCGCGCGCGGCGTCCAGCGCCTTGTCCGGGTCGCCCAGATCGCGCGAAGCCAGCGCGATTTCCGCCTCGGCGACCACGCAGCGCGCCCGCGCCACCGCTTGCCGGGGACCAAACGCCCGCGCGGCGCTTCGCAGCAGCGCCCTGGCGCGTGGCAGATCGCCCAGTTGCGCGAAGGCGATGCCGCGCAGGGCCAGCGCGGGCGCGTCGCTGCGCAGCGCCACTTGGTTCAACGCGCCCAGCGGGTCGCCCGCGGCCAGCGCGCGCGCCGCGGTTTCAATCAGAAAGTCCATGGAAGATGCGCCACTGCCTGCCCCGCTTTTCTTGACCAGGGAACAAATCTACACCGCGCGGCAGGCTGCCCCCAGGGCTATTGCGCGGACGACACCGGCAGGGAGGATCCGCCGGCTGCGCTGGGCGCCATCAAAAGCGGATACGGATTGAGCGCCCCGCCCCCCGCATAGATGCCGTAGTGCAGATGCGGCGGCGTGCCTTTGGCGTTGCCGGTATTGCCCACGACGTCGCCCGGCGCGACGTGCTGGCCGCGGCGGATATCCGCGTAGCCGTCCAGGTGCGCGTAATAGTGCATCTGCCGGCCTGGCCCCATCACCCACACCACCTGGCCGCCCAGCGTGTTCTCGCCGATGCGCGTGACGACGCCTTCAGTGGCCGACAACACTGGCGTGCCGCGCTTGGCGAAGATGTCGATGCCCTGGTGCGTGCGCCCGCCCGACCGCGCCGCGCCCCAGGTGTCCGCCAGCCGCCGCGGCGCGACGCCCTGAACCGGCACGGGCAGGGACAGCGGCGAGTCCTGCCAGGACAGCCGCGCCATGTGCCAGGGCGCTCGCGCCGCCTCGGGCAGACGCGGCCAGGCCCAGACCGCCAGAGCGGCCAGCGCGGCAAGAATGAGAAGTCGTCGGGCATATCGCCAGGGAGTGCGGACATCCATGCAACGTTCGACGGCAAAGCGGGGTCAGGGTTCCACGCCGCCTGGCGGCGTCACAGTATTGCAGCGCCTGTGGTGCAGCACCCTTGATGCGGCCCCATTTTGCGGTGACGGCTAGCGCCGGGGCCGTCCCGACAGGCCCTCTCAGGCCGTCGCAGCGTGTAAACTCCCCCCTTTTTGACTCTGGTGGTATGTTGCAAGCCCCCCAGCGCACAGGTTTAAGCGGCCCGACGCTCATTCGCTTGCTGACTCGCCTGACGGACGCCGATGTCCAGCAGTCCAGGCAGTCGCTATCCGACCATCTGAGCCAATGGCTTGGCTGGACGGACGCGATCGCCCTTTCGGCCGCACTGAATACAAGTCCGCCGGTCATTGCGCCCGGCGCCCGCCTGTTCAGCAGCGCCGAAGAACGCGAATGCGTGCGTGTGCGCACCACCCTGGCCGACGCCATCGCCAGCGACACGGCGGCCACGGCCGCCAAGCGCGTCGCCCCGGCGCGGGCGCCCGCCAAGAAACTGGCTGCCGCCCTGGCCGAGGACGAGTTCGATTATTCGAGTTTTCGCCAGCGGTATCTGTCGTTGCAGCACACGATGGAGACCAGCATTGGCAATCTGCGCAGCCGGCTGCGCGGAATGGTCGCGGCGCGCAATGGCGAATGGACGCGCCTGGCTGTCGTGGACGCGATCATGGACCGCGCGCTGCTGCCCAAGGAGCGGGCTCTGCTAGGCGCGGTTC
>CBHWAL010000378.1:0-5072 GCA_966111495.1 uncultured Achromobacter sp.
ACCCGGCGGGCGAGGACAGTTCAGGCGGTCCTGCGGGACGGCTGCGCGGGCGTAAGCCGCGCGGCCGCTTCGTCCACCGACAGCACGTCGCCAAAGAACAGCATCCAGCCGTGCAGCGCGTTCTCGTGCTCGGCTGGCGTCACGGCGGCCAGCGCGTCGTCGATCATGATGGTCCGGAAGTCCCGCATCATCGCGTCGCGCGCGGTGGATTCGCAGCACACGTTGGTGACGGTGCCGGATATCAGCAGCGTATCCACGCCCAGGCCGCGCAGCAGCGGCTCAAGTTCCGACGAACCCGGCGCCATGGCGCTGTAAAAGCGCTTGACCACGCGCAGGTCGGTGGCCTGCGCCTTCAGGTCCGGGTGCAGCGCAAAGCCCGGCGAATCGCGCCGCAGCGTTTCCAGGCGCCGGGCGCTGCGCTCCGGCGTCAGCATCACGCCGTGGTGATGCGACCAGAACACGTCCGCGTTGTCCGACGCCGTCTGCACCCACACCACGACCCCGCCCGCATCGCGCACGGCGCCGCACAGGCGGTTGATGGGATCGATGATCTGGCGCGCGGGGGCGCATTCGCCCTGATAGCCCGGCATCAGGAAATACTGCTGCATGTCGATCACGACCACCGCCGTGCGCGCGCCCGGCAGTTCGTCATAGGGATGCAGGCAGCCTTGGCGAGCGACGACGCGATCCTTCACCCATTGAGGGAATTCCATGCTGCCTCCTTAGCCGTAGCGCCGCGCCACTACGGACTCGACGCGATAGATGATGAGATACATGACGCTGGAGATCAGCGCCAGCATCGCGATGGCGGTCATGACGATGTTCAGCTTGAACACCTGGCTGCCGTTCATGATGAGAAAGCCCAGCCCCGAATCCGCCGATTGGAACTCGCCCACGATCACGCCCACGAGCGCCAGGCCGATGTTCATCTTCACGGCGGCGATCAGCGTGGGCACGCTGCCCGGCAGCACGACCTTGGTCAGCACCTGCCAGCGGCTGGCGCCGAAGGTGTGGGCAAGCTTGACCTTGTTCAGGTCGATGCCGCGGAATCCCGCATACACCACCATGATGGTCACGAACACCGCAATCGCGACCGCCATGCCGTACACCGCGTAGTCCGACCCCAGCCACAGATAGAAGATCGGCACGAAGGCGATCTTGGGCATGGCGTTCGCCACGACCAGGAAGGGGTCCAGCACCTTGTACAGAAAGTCCGACCACCACAGCGCGGCGGCCACCACGATCCCGATCCCCATGCTGAGCACAAAGCCGACCAGCGTGGCAGACAGCGTCGTCATGATGTGCTTGCCCAGGCTGCCGTGATTCCACAATTCGAGGAACGTGGGCCACAGCGCGCTGGGGTAGCTGGTGAGCAGCGGGTTTACGATGTGCATGCGCGGCAGGATTTCCCACGCGCATAGAAAAACCGCCAGCAGCAGCGCCTGGGCCACGCGGATATTGCGGCGGCGCGCGCGGTCGCGGCGCAGGTAGTTCAGGTATTTCTCGCTGGGCCCCGGCACGGCGCGCAGCGGGACGGTATTGGCAATCGGCGCGTTCATGGGTCAGCCCTCCACGTGGACATCCAGCTCGTCCCAGAGCTGTTTGAAGTAGGTGTTGAACTCCGGCCGCGAGCGCGCCTGGAAAGGCGTGGGCCGGACCTGACCGTCACCGTAATGGATGCGGTACTGGCTCTTTAAGCGTCCCGGCCGGCGCGACAACACGATCACGCGGTCGGTCATCGCGATCGCCTCGCCGATGTCGTGCGTCACCAGCACCACCGTCTTGCCTTCGCGCCGCAGAATGTCCACGACTTCGTCGGAGATCGCCAGCCGGGTCTGCGAATCCAATGCCGAAAACGGTTCGTCCAGCAGGATCACGTCGGGCTCGGTCACCAGCGTGCGCGCCAGCGCAGCGCGTTGGCGCATCCCGCCGGACAACTGCCGGGGCGTATGCGACAGGAAGGCGCCCAGCCCGCATTTTTCAAGCAGATGCACGGCGCGTGCCTCGCTTCGTGCGTCGCGCCGCCCCTGGATCTCGGCGCCCAGCATCACGTTGTCCAGGATGGTGCGCCACTCGAACAGGTAGTCCTGCTGCAGCATGTAGCCGATGCGCGCGTTCGGCTTGGTCACCGCCTGCCCGTCGACCAGCACTGCGCCCGAGGTTGGTGGAATCAGGCCCGCGATCAACGACAGCAGCGTGCTCTTGCCACAGCCGCTTTGCCCGATCAGGCTGACGAACTCGCCCGGCGCCAGGGTGAACGAGACGTTCGACAGCGCCTCGGTCTCGCCCTCCGGCGTGAAGTAGGAAAGACAGACCTCGCGCAGTTCGATCTTGGCCGTGGCGGGCGCCGGCTTCAGGTTGTGGATGGCGGCGCCCATCATTGCGCCTTCTTGGCAAAGTCGGCGATCACCACGTCCTCGTACTTCACGCGGGCGCTGTCCTTCATCACGGCGCTGGCGATCAGCATGTCCTGCAATTGCGACATCGCCTGCGCCGTCACCAGCGGCGTGGTCTTCCAGATCTGATATTGCTTGTAGCGCTCGATCGCCTCGGTCACCGCGGCCTGGTCCATGCCGGGAAAGAAGGTCATGATCTGCGGGGCCAGCGTGGCCGCGGGCGTGTCCTTCACGTACTTCTCTGCGCGCGCCACCACATCGGTCCAGGCCTGGATGACCTTGGGATTGTCGCGGATGTATTTGTCGGTGGCGGTGAAGACCGTGTAGTCCACCTGCCCGACTTCATGGCCTACGGACGCAACGATATGCCCCTTGCCGTTTCGTACCAGCTCGCCGGCCTCGGGCTCCAGGAAGATGCCGTATTCGCCCTGGCCCGCCATCCAGGCACCGGCGCGCGCGGGGATGCCGATGTTGTTGAGCAGCTTCACGTCCTTCTGGGGATCCAGGCCGTGCTTGCGCAGCGCGGTCTCCAGGAACACGATGGGATTCGATCCGGGGCGAAAGCCGATGACCTCCTTGCCCTTGAGCATGGACCAGTCGAACTTGTCGACCGGCTTGCGCGCCAAGAGGAAAAAGCCGTCGGTGGCGGTCAAGCCGGCAAAGATCTTGGGCTTGACCGGCGACTCGCTGTTCTGCACGTAGATGGACGCCTCGGGTCCGATCAGCACGATGTCCGCGCTGCCCGACAGCAGGGCGGTCATGCCCTTGTCGGTGCCTTGCGAGGTCTTCATGGACACGTCCAGCCCGGCGTCCTTGAAATATCCCTGCGACAGCGCGACGTACTTCGGCACGTACAGGATGGATCGCACCACTTCTTCGTAGCGCACCTTCACGGGCGGGTTCAGGGCTTCGGCCTGGGCGGCCAGTGGGGCAAGCAGCGCGAGCAGCGCCGCGCCTGCCAGGCGGGGCAAGGGCAAGGTCTTCACGGGACTTTCTCCTGCGTCTTGAATGCGCCAAGGGATCGGCGCAACACGGCCAATGGGATGGATCGACTGCAACAACAGGGAAGCCCGAACATTGAGCGCCCGGGCCGGTGAGGCTTGGATCGAATACTATATTCAAGACAAGCAGGCGACAAGCCTTTTACGATTGGCGTTTTTCTCTATGGACGCGCGTCAACGAAGCTTCGACAATGCGACGCTGGAATACCAGTTGGTATACAAAATGACGTTTTGGGGTGTTTTGGAGTCGTTCGGGACATTGAGCCATTGCGGGCGGCTCAGTCATCGTAGGCGCGCAATGCCCGCGCGCCCATCGGCCAGGAACACGAGCCGCGCCTTGCGCGCAGCCCGATATCGCTCCTGGCGCGTGCTGCGCTAGACCAGCACTTCGTTCAGGAAGTCCGAAATGTCTGCCACTTCCTCGGCGCAGACCGAGTGCGGCATCGGGTACGTGTGCCAGCGCACGTCGTAACCCAGGCGCTTCAATTCGGCCAACGACGCTTCGGCGCGCGCCAGCGACACCACCGGATCGTATTGGCCGTGGGCCATGAAGATGGGCGTGGCATTGTTGGCGGGTTGGCGCTCGGCCTCAGCCGTGTCCACCAGGGGCAGATAACCCGACAGCGCCATCATGCCGGCCAGCTTCTCTTTCAGGCGCAGGCCCGTGTGCAAGGTCATGGCGCTGCCTTGCGAGAACCCGGCCAGCACGATGTTCGACGTCGGGATACCACGCGCGTTTTCGCGGGCAATCAGCTGGTGGATGGCGGCTTCCGAGGCGCGGATGCCGCGGCCGTCTTCCACGCGCACCAGGTCCATCACCAGGATGTCGTACCACGAGCGCATCGACATGCCGTTGTTGATGGTGACCCGCTGAACCGGCGCATTCGGGAACACGAAGCGCACGCCGCGCCCGGCGGGCAGGCGCAGTTCCGGCACGATGGGCGCGAAATCGTTGCCGTCGGCGCCCAGGCCGTGCAGCCAGATCACGGCATGCGTGGGATTGGGGGCGGTTTCGATCTCGATGCAGTCGAGCAGGTCGGGTGCGGTCATGGACGGGCGGTCGGGATAGTCAGAGGGTAAGCGTCTTGAGCGCCTGGAAGAGCGCGCGGTAGTGCTTTTTCTGCGGCTCCTGGCCCTGCAACAGCGATGCGTTGGCCAGCTTTTCCTTGCGCGCAGCGCGGATCAGCGTGCGCAATTGCTGCACGTCGGCCTGCGGGTTGAGGCTGAGGAGGCGGGTCAGGGCGTCGTCGTCATCGAGCAGGCGGTCGCGCAGCCCCTCAAGACGGTGCATGGCGGCCGTTTCCTCGCGGGAGCCGTTCTCCCAGACATCGAGCTGTTTGCGGATGTCGTCGGCCGGCGCGTCGCGCATCAGCTTGCCCACAAAGTGGACCTGACGCCGCAGACCCTCGCGGCCAGTGGTGCGCTGAGCCATGCGGATGGCCTCGTACAGCCGCTCTGCGAGCGGCAATTGCTTCAGACGTTCGGGCGACAGCGCGATCAACTGCTTGCCCAGGTCCAGCAAGGCGTGCATGTCACGCTTGACCTGGGACTTGCTGGGACGGTCGTAGCCGTTCTCGTCGTAACCGTCGTCGACGGAATCTTCTTGGGATTGGGAATTCATGGAAAACTGCGCAATGACAGACTTGGCTATGATAACCGTCTCTGCAAATTGGAC
>CBHWAL010000379.1:0-5070 GCA_966111495.1 uncultured Achromobacter sp.
TCCAGCAGGCGGGCGGCGGCATAGATGCCGTCGTCAAAGCCATACCAGCGCTCCTTGAAGAAAATGTGGCCGCTCATCTCCCCAGCAAGTAGCGCTCCCGACTCGCGCATCTTGGCTTTGATAAGGGAATGCCCGGTCTTCCACATGGTCGCCTTGCCGCCCGCCTCGGTGATGGCGCGAGCCACGTGGCGGCTGCATTTGACGTCGTAGATGACCTCGGCGCCCGGGTTGCGCGCCAGCACATCGCGGGCAAACAAAATCAGCTGGCGGTCCGGCCAGATGATCTGTCCCGATTTTGTGACCACGCCAAGCCGGTCGCCGTCGCCGTCGAACGCCAGACCGACCTCGCAGTCCGAATAGCGCAGGCAATAGATCAGGTCCTGCAGGTTGTGCGGATCGGCCGGATCGGGGTGATGCCCCGGAAATGACCCATCCACCTCGCAAAACAGCTCCGTCACCTCGCAGCCGAGCGCCCGGAAGAGCGCCGGGGCCACCGCGCCCGCCACTCCGCTGCCGCAGTCGATGGCAATCTTCATGGGCCGCGCCATGCGGATATCGCCCACCAGGCGCGCCGCGTAGCACGGCGTGATCTGCATCTGGGTGCGCCCGCCGGGCATCGGCGCGGAGTCGATCGGCTGGCGCATCGCGTCGCGCAGCGCGGTCAAGCCGTCGCCGTACAGCGAGCTGCCTTCCATCACGATCTTGAAGCCGTTGTGCGTGGGCGGATTGTGGCTGCCCGTCACCGCGATGCCGGTCCCGGTGTCCATCAGCCGGGCCGTGAAATACACCATGGGCGTGGTCGCCATGCCGATGTCGATCACGTGCATGCCGGCGGAGCGCAAGCCGGCCTGCAGCGCCGCGGACAGCTCGACGCTGCTCAGCCTGCCGTCCCGCCCCACCACGATCGACCGCACCCCCTGAGCGTGCGCCTTGGCGCCCACCGCCATCCCCAGGCTGTGGGCAAACCGTGCATCCAATTCGTCCGGTACTGTTCCCCGTATGTCATAGGCCTTGAAGACCGCGTCCAGAATTTGCGGCGTGTCCCAGCCAAAAGTTCCGTGCATGCCAGTTTCTCCGTGTGGCGTTCACTTGGGACCGTTCTGTTTGAAATCACCGTAGTACGCCGCACGGGAGTAGCGATAACCACCGTACTTGGACCGGAAGCCGAAGCGTTCCGGCATAAGCTTGAGACCGTTGAAGACCACGCCATCGACCGGCGCGCCCGCCTGGATCAGGCGCTTGGCGGTTTCGCGGATCTCGCCCACCGTGTTCATGCCAGACCGCACCACCACCATGACCGCCGCCGCGTGCGTGCCGACCACGGCCGCATCCGGCGACGACAGCACGGGCGCCGTGTCCAGGATCACCATGTCGTACTGCGTGGCCAGTTCGCGCAGGGTCTCGCCGAACACCGGCGACGCCAGCAGTTCCGACGGGTCGAAGGTGACGGCGCCCGTGGCGATGAAGTCCACGCCTTCGGACACGCTGTGCTTCCTGACGCGGCTGAGCGGAATCGTGCCGGTCAGCACTTCGAACAGGCCGTCTTCCTTCGGCACGCCGAAATAACGGTTGAGCTGGCCCTTGCGGAAGTCGGCATCGATCAACAGGACGCGCTTGCCCACGCCGCCCTGGATGAAGGCAAAGTTTGCCGACAGGAAGGACTTGCCCACGCCCGCCACCGGACCGGTGAACATGACCATGTTGTTGGCGGACTGGCGCAGCGACGCCTGCAGCACATTGCGGAAGGACCGCAGGCTTTCGATGGGTGGCGAGTTGCCCTGGCTCTGCGCCAAGAGCGCCGGCACGGTGGCGTTCTTGCGCCGGCTGCGGCGCCACAGCTTGTCCTGCACGTCGCTGTACGGAATGGCGGCCAGCACCGGCAGGCCCGTATGGCGCTCGACATCTTCCGGCTCGGACAGGCCGCCAAACAAGGCGTTGCGCACGAACGCGCACAACATGGCGAAGATCAGACCGATCGCGGTGGCCACGCCGATGATGATCGCGCCCTTCGGACGCACAGGCTTGTCAGGCTGCACGGCCGCATCCAGGATGCGCACGTTGCCCACCTTGCCGGCGCGGATCAGCTTGAGCTGTTGCGTGTTGTTCAAGAGCGCCGTGTAGAGCTCGGTGTTGACGCGCACGTCGCGCACCAGGCGCACCACGTCCTGCTCCAGATCAGGCAGTTGCCTGATGTTGTTGCCCAGGCGGTTGACGTCGCCCGTCAGCGATGCGATCTGACGGTCGATGCCCACGATGCTCGGGTGCGTCGGCGCAAAGCGCGTGATCAGTTCCTGGCGCTTCTGGCGCAGCTCCATCACGCGGGTCTGCGCATCGACCGATTGCCCCAGGATCAGCTTGGCCTCTTCGCTCAGGTCGATCGTGCCGCGCTTGTTGCGCAGCGCGTTGTACTTCGTTTCCGAGGCGTCAAGCACAGCCTTCAGTTGCGGCAACTGCTGTTCCAGGAACACCAGCGACTTCTCGGCCTGCGCGGATTTGCGGTTCACGTTCTGCTGCACGTACTCCTGGCCGATCTGGTTCAGCACCGCCGTGGTCAGCGCCGGATCGTTGCCCTCGAGCGTGACGCCGATCACGCCCGAAGTGCGGCCGCGCTCAAAGATGCCCATGCGCGACTGCACGTTCTCGATGGCCGCCAGGCGCGAGCTGCGCGATACCGTGAACTCGGTGCCGGGCCGGCCCGACAACGCGTCGACGTGCACGTCCATGGCGCCGCCGCCCGGCAACAGGAAGCGTTCGGGCTTGCCCACCGTGCCGGTGAAGGTTGCGCCGGTCAGCTTGTCGCTGAGCGTGTAGCGGCCCTCGCCCAGCGTGGTCAGCCGGAACGGCTTGCCCAGCCACTCGTTGGGCACGTCCAGTTGCGAGATCGCAATGGACTCGCCGCCCCACGCATAGCCGCCCCGCGGCAAGCTGGTCGGATACGGCAGGCTTTCGTAGCGCTGCGCCAGCCACTCGCCCACGACGGGGAAGTAGCGCGGCTTGGCGTGGATGTACAACAGGAACTTGTCGACGGCCGGGCCGACGACCATGCGCGAGCGCAGCACTTCCATTTCGCCCGACGTCTCCGCCTTGGTATCGAACATCGATGAGACATCGCCCAGCAGGCTGCGGGCCTGGCCGTTCGGGAGTTCTTCCTCCACTTGCACGATGATGTCAGCCGAATAGACCGACGGCGTCACCATCACATAGGCAAGCGCGCCAAGAAACGCAAACAGTGTGATCGCAATGATCATCCAGCGGTTGGAAAAAATGGCGTCCACGTGGGACGACAACGGTGTTTCCTGCTGACGGGCCGGGACTGACGGCTCGAACGATTCGATGGGCAACGACATGCAGCTCTCCAGGCGGGGACGCCGCCGCGGTTGCGGCGCCCCCAAAAGCGGGGTTTTGAGGCGGACTAATCGATGGACCGGACGGTCTGTACGGTTTGCGCGCTCGGGAAGAGGTTGCTGATGAAGCGGTTCCACCGCACCAGGCCGGCCGAATCCACGAACACGACATCCTTGGGTTGCAATTCAAACTTGGCGCCTACCGCCAGTGCCTGCGGCGATGCGGCGTTCAGGTGATACACCAAAGGCTTTGCCTCCTCCGTGGCGCGCACGACGAAAATCTGCGAGGTATCGGCGGTGGTCTGGTTGGGCCCGCCTGCCAGACCCAATGCCTCGGTCAACGACAAGCGTCCATCGCGCATGACGGACGCACCGGGGATGAACACTTCACCCATCACGAACACCTTGCTATCGTCGCGCGGCGTGACTCTCACAATGTCCCCTGCCTTGAGCATGACCTGGTTCAGATCCTGGCCGCGCTCGATCAGCGCGGGAAGGTTCACGCGAGTACGTTTGCCATCGCGGATCACATAGACCGAACTGCGGTCTCCGGTGGGCAGAATTCCCCCGGCCCTATTGAGCGCTTCCAACAGGGTCATGGGAACGTCGTTGATCGCAACCGTGCCCGGCGTCGTCACCTCGCCATCGACGAAGATGCGCTTGCTGCGGAATCCCAGAACGCGAACGGTGATCTGCGGGTCCTGTATGTACTTGCCCGAACTATTGACTATGAGATTGCGCGCCTGAAGTTCAGTCAACCCCGCCACTTTCAGCAGTCCCGTATACGGAAACTGGATATATCCAGCGGATGAAACCGTATAGCCCGGAATGCCCGAGGCGGTATCCCCAATAGCTAATTCCGTTGCCCCAGACCCAATGGCGTAGGTTTGCGTCGGAAGCACGAGCTCGGGGTGATCCCACACGACGATGGAAAGAATGTCTCCCGGCCCGATGAGGTAGGGGCCCGGCTTGCCGACGAGGTGGCCAATGCCTTCGTTGTCGAGCAGCGCTTCACGCGCGCGCTGTTCTTCAATAACGAGGGACGGCGTGATCTGCTTGATGACGGCCTTCGAATTCGGGTCCAGCGGATCCGCAAGTTGGTTGGCGCTGAACGTCATACCGGGAGATAAGGCGCAAGCGCCCAGCGAGGACACGAGCGCGATAGCGGCTATGGCTCGGCTCAACGTTCCGAAAAATGTAGTCATGGCGAATCCACTGTGAATGACTTCGTTGCTTGGAAAGGAGCCCGATGCGTAACGGGTTGCGACATTCCACACTCTTTTCCTAGGCCCGCACATTCGACGGATGCCCTAAGCCTTCTCCTACATCGTTTGGAGGTTTCGGGTGAGTTGCGCACTCAATAAGATTTTGTCGGTAGCCACATGCTTTGCGGCACTGCACAGTTTTTGCTTGCCGCAAGGCGCTCCCACCCGAACAGGAGTGCGCGATGGACCCGTCCCAAACGGACACGTCGGCAAGGTTCAGCGGGGCAAGCTATCTGTATCGCTTGCTCGACGCCGCGATCGTCATCACCTGCGGCCTGACTGCCACCGGCTTGAAGTTCTCGGAAGATGCTTTCACGGATCCTCCGCAGATTCATTTGTTCCTGATCTATCTGTGCGGCCTGGGCGTGATTGCCCTTTTCCCGGCCTTCCGCCTGTATGTGTCGTGGCGGGGACGCCTGCTCACCGATCTCGTGGTACGCAGCCTGGCTGCGTGGGCCACG
>CBHWAL010000380.1:0-5057 GCA_966111495.1 uncultured Achromobacter sp.
CAGATCGAGGCCGAAGTGTCCTAACCAAACTGTCCGAGAAATCCGGGTTAGCTCATCCTGCCCCCGCCCGGAGACCATCTTGACCACGCACGACACCGACACCGCCACCGCCGACATCTGCACCGAAGCCGAAATCCAGGACCTGGTGCACACCTTCTACGCCAAGGCGCGCGCCGACGACGCGCTCGGCCCCATCTTCAACGGCATGGTTCACGACTGGGACGAGCACCTGACCACGCTCTCGGACTTCTGGTCCGCCGTCATCCTGGGAACCCGGCGCTTTACCGGCATGCCCATGCCCAAGCACGCGGCCATGCCCAACCTGAAAGCCGAGCTCTTCGAACGCTGGCTGGTTCTGTTTAACGAGACGACCGACGCGCTGCCCAACCGCGCCCTGGCCGACGCCGCGCAGGAAATGGCCAAGCGCATGGCGGGCAGCCTCTGGTACGGTTATCAGTTGTCGCGCGATCCCAGTCAGCCGCTGACCGAACTGCGCCCGCCAGCGCACCCCGAAGCGCGCCCCGCCTAGCGCCTCGCGCGGTCAGTCCACCTGCCACCACCCGGGCAGCAGCCCGCGCACCTTGGCGCGCCGATAGCGGTCATCGATGAGGTGCACGGTGCCCTCGTCGTGTTCGGTCCGGATGACCCGGCCCGCCGCCTGCACCACCTTCTGCATGCCCGGGTACAGATACGTGTAGTCGTAGCCGTTCTCTTCGCCATAGCGCAAGTCCATGGCGCGCTTCATGTTTTCGTTCACGGGGTTGACCTGCGGCAGCCCCAGCGTGGCGATGAAGGCGCCGATCAGCCGCTTGCCCGGCAGGTCCACGCCTTCCGAAAACGCGCCGCCCAGCACCGCGAATCCCACGCCCTGCCCCGTTTCGGTAAACCGCGCCAAGAAGGCCGCACGCCCCGGCTCGTCCATGCCCGGCGTCTGCAGCCAGATCGGCACCTGCGGATGGCGCTCGCGCATCAGGTCAGCCACACGCTTCAGATAGTCAAAGCTGCTCAGAAATCCCAGGTAGTTACCCGGCCGCTCGTCGTACTGGCGCGCGATCAGGTCCGCGATGGGCGCCAGCGAACGCTCGCGATCACGAAAACGCGTGGACACGTTGCCCACGACGCGGACGGCAAGCTGCCCCGCCTGAAACGGCGCGGCCACGTCGATCCACGAGGTGTCCTTCGGCAGGCCCAGCGTGTCCCGGTAGAACTGCTGCGGACTCAGCGTGCCGGAGAACAGCACCGTCGCGTGCGCGGTGGCGTAGCGCGCGGCCAGATACGGCGCGGGAATCACATTGCGCACACACAGCGTCGATGGCGGAGTCTTGGCGCTGCTGACGCCCGCCTCGCCCAGCGTCACGTCGAACAGCGCGTGCGAGCCGAACTGCTCGGCCAGCCGCATGAAATGCAGGGCTTCGAAATAGAACCCCAGCAAGGGATCATCCTGGGGCAGCGGCGTCTGGCCGATGAACTCGGTGATGGCCGCCACCGCCTTCTGCACTGCGGTCAGCACACCGGCCGGCGCGGCTTCGTACGCCTGATAGCGTTCAGTCTGCTTCTTGTTCAGCGCGTTCCACGACCGGTGCAGCCCGTCCAACGATTTTTTAAGCGCCTTGGGCGCCGCATACCGCGCGGCGGTCAGCCGGTTCTGGTCGAGCTCGCCCGTGTACATGCGGCGCGCGCGGTCCACTAGGTTGTGCGCCTCGTCGACCAGCACGGCCACCTTCCATTGATGCGCCTGCGTCAGCGCATGCAACATGGCCGTGGCGTCGTAGTAGTAGTTGTAGTCGCCCACCACCACGTCACTCCAGCGGATCAGCTCCTGCGACAGGTAATACGGACACACGTCGTGTTCCAGCGCGGTAGCGCGCACGGCGGGCGCGTCCAGCCGCGTGTGTTCCAGCGCCGCGGCGCGGGCCTGCGGCAGGCGGTCGTAAAAGCCGCGCGCCAGCGGGCAGGAATCGCCGTGGCAGGCCAGGTCCGGATGCACGCAGCTTTTATCGCGCGCCTGCAGATCCAGGATTCGCAAACCCGGCTTGGCGGGCTGCGCATTGATGGTTTCCAGGGCTTCTACCGCCAACCCGCGGCCCGGCCCCTTTGCCGCCAGGAAGAACACCTTGTCCAGGCCCGTGCCCGGACTGGCCTTGAGCAGCGGAAAAATCGTGCCCAGCGTCTTGCCGATGCCCGTGGGGGCCTGCGCCATCAGGCAGCGGCCATCGCGCGCCGTGCGGTACACGGCGACCGCCAAGTCGCGCTGGCCCGCACGAAACTCGCCATGCGGAAACGCCAGCGTCTCAAGCGCCGCGTCGCGCGCCTGGCGGTGCGCCAGTTCCGTCTTGGCCCACGCAAGAAACCGCTCGCATTGCAGTTGGAAGAACGCAGCCAGATCCGCGGCCTCGTGCGTTTCCACCAGCACGGTCTCTTCCTCGGTTGCCACGTTGTAGTAGACCAGCGCCACCCGCACGGTCGCCAGGCCGCGTGCCTGGCACAGCAGATGGCCGTACACCTTAGCCTGCGCCCAATGCACCACGCGGTGATTCTCGCGCACGCTGTCGAACTGCCCGCGGTAGGTCTTGATCTCTTCGAGCTGGTTGGCCGCCGGGTCGTAGCCGTCGGCGCGTCCGCGCACCAGCAGATCGCCAAACACGCCGGATAACGAGACTTCGGTTTCGTAATCCGGCCTGCGCCGCCCTGTCACCACCGCATGCCCGGCCATGCCTTCCAGGCCGCTGGGCGCAGGTGTGAAACGCAAGTCCAGATCACCGGCCCGCGCCGTGAACTCGCACAACGCCCGCACCGCCACCGCGTAGCTCATGCGGCCTCCTGCAACCAGCTCACGTGGCACACGCGCACCGGCATCCCGTGCGCCACGCAATACTGCAGCCAGCGGATCTGGTTGTCCTGCAGCTTGTCGCCCGGCCCCTTCACCTCGATCAGTTCATAGCGGCGCTCGGCGGGCCAGAAGCGCACCAGATCCGGCAGACCGGTCCGATTGCCCTTCACGTCGCGCAGCAGCCGCGTAAAGAAGAGCTTCAGATGCGCGGCCGGCAGGCAGTCTAGCGCCTGCGCCAGCAACGTGTCAGACAAGGCGCCCCAGAATACGAACGGCGACTGCAAGCCTGCCTTGTCGGCATACCGCTGCAGGATGACGTCGCGGTAGGCGGGCGTATCGAGCTGCGCCAGGCAGGCCTCGAAGTGCGCCTGCCGCCGCGCGTGGAAATCCGGCGCTTCCAGGTCGGCGGGACCCCGTTGAAACGGATGAAAGAACGCGCCCGGCAACGGCGCAAACACGGCCGGCCAGCACAGCAACCCGAACAGCGAATTGATCAGCGCGTTCTCGACGTAATGTACCGGGGCGTCGTCGTGATGCAGGTGATCGCGCGTCACGTATTCCACCGCGGACGGTTGCGCCGGGCGGGCCAGCGCCAGTTCCGTGCGCGGCAGGATGGGCGCCGCGGCGCGTGCCGCCGCGCCCTGCCCCAGCCCGCGGCGCAACCGCGGCATCATGCGCGCCACGCGCTGGCTTTCCTCTTCGCTTTCGGGCGCGCCCGCCGCCGTCAAGGCCAGCGCCATCGCGTCCTCGAACCGCTGCATCCGTTCATACACGCGGATGCGCCGATGCCGTGCGCCCGGATAACCGCAGGCCGCATACACGCGCTGGGCGGCTTCCCAGTCCTGCGCGCGTTCGCAGGCTTGTCCGATGCGCAGCAACACCTTGGCGCGGCGCTTTTCCAGCCAGGCGTTGCCGCTGACGCACGCCTCTGCCGCGCGCAGCAGGTCGTCCACGGCTACGCCCTCGTCCAGCGCCCGCCGGCACGCATGCAGCGCCAGGTAGCAGTCCACATCCGCCCGCGTCTGGAATGCACGCGACGCCGCATCGAACGGCACGGTCTCGTACTGAAATACACCCAGGTCCGACAGAACGAACTCCGACCAATCCTGATGCAGATTGCCGAAAAACATGAGGCGCAGGCGTTCGCAGCGGTCCGCGACCATCACGCGCCAGACAGCCTCCAGGGAATCAGGCGCCCAGCCGCAGAACGGCCGAGCGTCGGGCAGTTCCGCCCGCAGCGTCTCCAGCATGTCGGCCTTGCGCGCTCCCGGCCTGGCTGCCGCCCGCGATGCGAACACGCGGCAGAGCTCGGGCTTGGTCAACAGCGCAAACAGTTCGTCCAGCGACATCGGCGCCCGCGTGTCCAGCCACCCCAATGCTTCCAGCGCCGCCGCCGCCTCTTGGACGGCCGGGATCTCTTCGTACACCAGCCGGCTGGCACGAAACCACGGCCCGCGGCGCATCAGCATGCGCACCATCAACGCCTGCGACGCCTGCGGCAACGCCGCGAAATCCGCCAGAAACCGGCAATCGTCTTCGTCCAGCAGGTCGGCGTAGCGGTCCGAGACCCACGCCAGCGCGCGCTGGAAATTGTGCAGATAGTAGTAACGATGGGGGGGCAACATCGGCGGCGGCCGGGTGGACTGTTTATTTATCCAGTAATCATAGCAGGCCGGCCTGTCCGGATTCTGCCGAAGCGTGCCGGACGACGGTCAGGCCCTCTGCCTCATCCGGCTCCACAAAATACGCCGTGATGGCGTCGTACTCGGCGTCGCTGGTGGTGAACGGATGGGTGCCCGAGGCATTGCGCGCACGCAGCCGGGCCTTGCAGACCGCGTCGGGCACGTCCAGATAATGCAGCGTGTGAGCGCATCCCGCTTCCTGGGCCACGTCGCGCAGCCACTCGCGGCTGCGGCGCGTGTTGGCCGGAAAATCCAGCACCACCGACAACCCCGCCGCCACCAGCGCCGCGACATGGCCACCCATGGCGTTGCGCAGGCGGCCGGCGCAGCGCCCATAGTCCGCCACGTCCACGATCTCGCCCGGATACAGCGCCGCCAGCCAGCGGTCTTCGCTGAGCAGCAGGGTCCGGGGTTGCGCCGCCAATCGGGCAGCCAGCGTGGATTTGCCCGCGCCGATCTTGCCGCACAGAAAATGCAGCATGGGTTCGGCAGCGTCGTGGACGGTTTCAGGGGAAGGCATGGAAAGCTCCTGTCAGAAGAAAAAC
>CBHWAL010000381.1:0-5041 GCA_966111495.1 uncultured Achromobacter sp.
TCGACCCGCTCGCGGTCCAGCGCCTTGGCGAATCTGGCGTCGTCGGTTTCGGCCCGTTCGAACTCGTGCCAGAGCGCCAGGAAGGCTTCGCCTTGCGGCGCGGGCAGCAGGCCGAACAGCCGCGCCGCGGCTTCGGACTCCTTGGCGGCCTGCATGTCGTGGCCGGTTGTGCCGTGGATGGGGACATCCCCGACGTCGATCTCGACGATGTCGTGCAACAGCAGCATCTGCATGACGCGCGTCGTGTCCACGGCACCGTTGGCATATTCGCCTAAAACAAGCGCGTACATGGCAAGGTGCCAGGAGTGTTCGGCTGAGTTTTCCTTGCGGCTTCTGTCCAGTAGCGGCGATTGGCGCACAACCGTCTTGAGCCGATCAATCTCGCGCAGGAATGCGAGCTGCTGTTCCAGTCTGCCGGTTTGCACGGGGTTCAACATCGTCGTGGTCCTTCTGGGCGCGGCACGGCGCCATACACAGCGTTTCGTCCGGCATCTTGCATCATGAGTGGCGCTCCGTGGGGTTTGGAAAAGGATCATCCCGCCCAAGATAGTCGTCCACCGCGCTGCCGACGGTCGGATGAAAATGGTCGTCGCTGAACAACCGCGACAGTTCAAAGCGCTTGAGCTTGTCGCGCACGGGATCCTTCATCTCCGCAAAATGGAGCGCGATGCCTTCGCGCGATAGCGTTTCGCACAGTTCGCGCAGCATATCGGCGGACGTGACGTCGACGCTGGTGACGGGCTCCGCGGCCACGACCACGCGCCGAACGGGCGTGGGCGATGCCTCCACGGCTTCGAGCAGGCGCTGCTGAAAGAGTTCGGCGTTGGCGAAGAAGAGAGGCGCATCCCAGCGGAACAGCACCAGTCCGTCGATCAGCGCGGCATCCGGGTAGCGCTTCAGGTCGTGATAACCGCGAAGGTTGGGCACGCGTCCCAGCACCGCAAAATGCGGCCGCCAGCCGTCCCACAGGAATTCAATGACGGCGATGACCACCGCCAGGCAGATGCCAGGAATCGCGCCAAACACCGCGACTGCGGCAAAGCACAGCATGGAAAGCCAGAACTCCCATTGCTGGATGCGGTAGATGCGCCGCAGGTCCTTGAATTCGAAAAGGCCGATGGCGGCCGCAATGACGACGGCGGCCAGCGCGCTGTTGGGCAGGTGGCGCAGCAGGTTCGGCGCGGCGATGAGTAGTGCACCCACGGCCAGTGCGCCAACGACGCCGGTGAGCTGCGTGCGCGAGCCGGCCGCTTCGGCCACCGGCGTGCGTGACGCGCTGCTGCTGATGGGAAAGCCCTGGAAAAAGCCGGCCGCCAGATTCGCCACGCCCAGTCCCACCATCTCCTGGTTCGGATCCACGCGCGTGTGCGTGCGCGCAGCATAGGTGCGTGACAACACGCTGGTGTCGGCGAATGCAATCAGCGCCACGGCGCAGCCGCCCAGCACGATCTTGACGAGATCGGCATTACTGAGCCAGGGCCAGGCAAGGCTGGGCAACCCTTGCGGAATCGCGCCCAGCACCTTCACACCTTGGGCGTCCAGGCCGAACAGCTTGACTGCCAGCGTGGCAAGGATCACGGCAATCAGGATGCCCGGCACGCGATCGAAGCGCTTGAGCAGCAGGATAACGGCCAGGCTTGCGGCGCCGACCACAAAGCTGGGCCAATGGGTCTGTCCATCGGCGACGGCCAGCGTCAGTTGCTGCATTTCCTGCAGCGGACCGGCGTCGTCGATGGAGATGTCGAACAGCTTGGGCAACTGGCTGACCAGCACGGTCAGTGCGATGCCGTTCATGTAGCCGTAGCGGATCGGCTTGGAAAGAAGCTCGGTGATGAAGCCCAGCCGCATCAGGCCCAGCACGATGCAGAACAGCCCCGAGACGACGGCCATCATGCTTGCCGCGGCGATGGCGCGCATCGGGTCGCCGTTGGAGACGCTGAGCACGACCGCCAGGATGGGCGCGGCCAATGCGGAATCCGGCCCCAGCACCAGGATGCGGCTCGGGCCGAACAGCGCGTAGGCCAACATGGGGATGATGGTGGCGTATAGCCCGTAGACGCCAGGAACGCCAGAGGCTTCGGCATAAGCAATGCCGACTGGCACGAGCATGGTCGTCAGAACAAGACCGGCGGCGATGTCTTTGGGCAGCCATGCGGCCTGATAGGACTTCAACAGCGCCAGGCCGGGCAGCCAGCGTAACCAGTTGGGCGCATGCTTGGCGGGGGAGCGGGGCGTCAAGGTAGACATGGATTCCCGGTATGAACGCGTGCGCTACGGGTTGGGAATTCTTTCGCGCATCATTGCGGGGAAGGTGCTATACCCATTGTCTGCCCGGGCCGGTGACAGGAGACCGTGGTCGTCGTGGTGCCGCAGCGAACGCAGGCTTGCGCCCTTTTTGCGTGCAAGCTCGCCGATCGACATGGGAGTTTGGGGCGCGGGCGTTTTCATGCGGGAAAGCGTAGCAGATTGGCGTTTAACCTTGACATAGATGTGAGGGTTGGACGCGGAGCGTGGATTTATCGGTCTTTGCTTTGCGCAACCGCCCGACCCGCTCGTGCGCAGTACGGTCTATGCGGCATCGGGGCGGGCGCGCTCGCAATGGCCGCGCTTGCGAAATGTTGCTTGTTGCGAAGCAGCATCGCCTGCTATCTTCGAGCCCGAATTGCGTTTGCCCCGATTTGGACAGCTTCAATGCCCGCCTCCCAGCTCCTGATTCCCGAACCCACGCCCACGCGGTCCACCGACACGCTGGGCTGCTCGGCCAGCAAGCTGGCCGTGAATCAGGAGTTCCAGGGGGGCGGATTGACGTTCTACCGTAAGCGCACCGAAAACGCTCAGTTCGGCAGCGTGGAAACGCCAGCGTCGGATCGCGGATTTCTCGTCGGCGTGGCGCTGCGTGGCGGCCACCGCCGCCGCATCCTGCAGGGCAATCACGCGTCGACGCACGATTTCGATGCGGGCTCGATCTACATCCGCGACTTCACCGACGATTACCGGGCCGACCTGCAAGGCGGATTCGATTTCCTGCTGGTCGAGATGCCCCGCGCGTTCATCGAACGCATCAACGACGAAAAAGGCGGGGCGCGCGTCAGCAGCCTTTTGCCGCGCAATGGACAGCCGGATCCGGTGCTGGGCCATCTGTCGCAGGTGCTGGCGGGCGTGGTGGCCGATCCCTCGCAGAGCAGCGGCCTGTTCGTGGACCATTTGAGTCTGGCCCTCGGCACGCATCTGCTGACGCAATACGGGGCCGGGGCGACTAGCGGCTTTGCGGATTCGGGCGGGGCCCGCGTGCTGTCCCGCAAACTGGAGGCGCGCGCCAAGGACATGCTGCTGGCGTCGCTGCGCGAGGACGCATCGGTTGCGGACATCGCCGAGGCCTGCAATCTGTCGCGCAGCTACTTCATCAAGGCGTTCCGCCAGACGGTCGGCACCACGCCGCATCGGTGGCTGCTGGAGCAGCGTGTGCAGAAAGCGCAGGAACTGCTGCGGTCGCCGGGCCGGTCCATCACCGACATTGCGCTCCTGTGCGGCTTTGCCGACCAGGCGCATATGACGCGCGTGTTCACCAGTGTGGTGGGCGTGGCGCCGGGCGCGTGGCGCAGGGAACACGGGGTTTGAATTAGCCCGCAAACGCCGGACAGCGGCCGCGATCGTTGCTCTTTCATACAAAGCAGGACGCAAGTGGGCAAGACGTGCCCGCGCCGCGGCGCTACCTTGTCGGAATACCTGCCACCTAGCCTGGATGTTCCGAAAGCGTTCAATGAGTGTTCTTGCCGCTGGCGCCGCGCCGGCCAAACCACCTGCCGATCTTGCCGCGCTGCATGCGCAGGCGTTCCCGATGCTGCCGCAAGCGCTGATCGAGCGCGCGGCCCCTTATGGCGAGGAGATGTCGGCCGAGCCGGGCCGGGTGCTGCTGAATAGCGGTGATCGCGAAGCTGCGTTCTACATCCTGCTTCAGGGCTACGTCGAAGTCCTGGAAGCAGAAGCTGGCGGCACGATGCGCAGTTTGCTCGTGCATCGCGACGGCGAGTTTACCGGCAGCCTGGACCTTTTCACCGATCGGCCGAATGCGGTCACGGTGCGGGCCAACACCCCAAGCCGCCTGCTGCGGCTGAGCCGCGCATCGCTCGAAGCGCTGATCCTGACGGAACGGCCACTGGCGGAAATCATCTTGCGCGCGTTCATGCTGCGCCGTATCGGCTACCTGCGGCGGCGCCCGTGTGGGGGCGCCATCCTGCGGCCAGTGACGAGAGGCACGCAGGAAGATTCCGTCATGGACCTGGCGGTCATCGGCGGCGGGCCGGCGGGATTGGCAGCCGCGGCCTATGCCGCATCCGAGGGGCTACGGACATTGCTGGTAGGCGGCTCGCTGTCCTGTGGCGGCGCACCCGGGCTGGACGTGTTGAAGGGGTTCCCGGGCACGATCACCGGATTATGCGAAGGCCCGCTGCTGCGCCGTGCCGAAGACCAGAGCAAGCGCTTCGGCGCGCACGTGCTGCCCCTGCGCACCGTCAGCCGCTTCGACGGGGGCTGCTACCCCTATCGGGTGTGGCTCGACGACGGCCGGCTGATCGAGGCGCGCAGCCTCATCGTGGCAACGGGCATGCAGGATGGCGATTCGGTTGGGGTGGCGGTTCAAGCCAACACCGCCTGGCTGGACGGGTGGCTGGACACGGACGACCAGGGCTGTATCCATACGGGTCGTGCGGCAGCGGGGTCGATGCAGGCGCGGGATTACGAAAGCTCGCAACCGGGCGTGTTTGCGGTGGGCGCGGCGCGTGCGGGGTCGGTGAAACACGTGTTGGCGAGCATTGCCGAGGGCGCGGCTGCGGTGCGAGTGGTGCATCGGTTTCTGGATGCGTCGGCGCATTGAGGGGGGATCGACCTCCGGCAGGAGTAAGGCGTGCGGCAGATCAGATCTGCGGCACGTCTCGACATGGATGATCGGGGCCACATTTGCCCGCGTGCGGGCAAGTTGGGCCGGTTTTTTTTTTTTTTTTTTATCGGCGTATAGAATTACGGGGCGCCAAGGGGCCGGACA
>CBHWAL010000382.1:0-5033 GCA_966111495.1 uncultured Achromobacter sp.
CCAAGTATTGTCTACTTTTACGAGTGTCCGGAAAACCCGGGTTAGCTCAGACACCAATTGGTTGCGGCCGCTACGCGTCCCGCGTCACGCGCAGGATTTCCTCTGGCGACGTTTGGCCTGCGTCCACCCAGCGCTGTCCGTCCTCGCGCATGCTGCGCATCCCCGACGCCGCCGCGGCGCGGCGGAGGTCGCGTTCGTCGCGGCCTTCGTGGATCAGGCGGCGGGCCTCGTCGTCTACCGTGAACAGCTCGTGGATGCCGGAGCGGCCGCTGTAGCCGGTGTGGTTGCAGGCTTCGCAGCCGACGGGGTGGAACACCTGCACGCCGTCCAGCATCGACGGCGTCTTGCACGCCGGGCATAGCTTGCGCACCAGGCGTTGCGCCAGCACGCCCAGCAGTGACGACGCCAGCAGGAAGGGCTCGACCCCCATGTCAGTCAATCGCGTGACCGCCGACACCGAATCGTTGGTGTGCAGCGTGGCGAGCACCAGGTGGCCCGTCAGCGAAGCCTGCACCGCGATCTGCGCGGTTTCCAGGTCGCGGATTTCGCCGATCATGATGACGTCCGGGTCCTGGCGCAGGATGGCGCGCAGGGCCAGCGCAAAGCTCATGTCGATCTTCGCGTTGACCTGCGTCTGGCTGATGCCGGCCAGGTCGTATTCGATGGGGTCTTCCACCGTGAGGATGTTGCTGGTGGAGGCGTCCAGCCGGCTCAGCGCCGCGTACAGCGTGGTGGTCTTGCCGCTGCCGGTCGGGCCGGTCACCAGCACGATGCCGTGCGGCTGACGGATCAGGCGGTCCAGCTGAGCAAGCACGCCGGGGCTCATGCCCAGCTTCTCCAATTGCAGGCGTCCTGCTTCCTTATCCAGCAGACGCAGCACGGCGCGTTCGCCATGCCCGGTCGGCAGCGTGGACACGCGCACGTCGATCGGCCGCCCGCCCACGCGCAGCGCGATGCGGCCATCCTGCGGCAGCCGTTTTTCGGCGATGTCCAGGTGCGCCATGATCTTGATGCGCGAAATCAGCGCGGCGTGCAGCGCCTTGCGCGGCGACACCACGTCGCGCAGCGTGCCGTCCACGCGGTAGCGGACCACGGAATGCGTTTCGAAGGGTTCGATGTGGATGTCGCTGGCGCCGTCCCGCGCAGCCTGCGCGAACAGCGCGTTGATCATGCGGATCACGGGCGCGTCGTCCTGCGCTTCCAGCAGGTCCGCCACCTCGGGCATGTCCTGCATCAGGCGGTCCAGGTCGATCTCGTTTTCCGCCACGCCCATGACCGACGCCGCATCTTCCGAGTGGCTGTACGCCGCGGTCAGCAACGTCTCCAGCGCCTCGTCGTCGATCTGCGTGAGTCCGATGTCGCCGTGGCAGCGCCGGATTTCGCGCACCGCCCAGTCGGGCGTGCGCGGGCTGACCGTCAACTGCGCCTGCCCCCCGCGCAGCGACAGCACCGCGCGCTGCGCGCGGGCCCAGGCATAAGGCAAGGGGTGCGCGCTCATAGCAGCGTCTCGGGGTCCACCGCCACCGTCTTCATGAGCGGCCGGGGCGCGCGGATTGGCTGCTGCGCGGGCGCGGGAGGCCCGCCGGGATACTGGCGCACCGCAAAGGTTTCCACCGTCGCGGGCGGCGGGCGGCGCAGCGTTTCCGCCTGCTGTTCGGGACGCAGATCGTAGGCGTTGTTGGACACCGACGGCGCCGACCCGGGCAGCGGCAGGATGGGCGCCTGCATGTCGGGCAGCGCCCAGTGGTCGCGCGGCTGCACGGCGCCCTGTGCGCGGCGCATGTAGTCGTAGCGGTCCATCGTGACGCTGGCGCTGCGGTTGGCGTCGCGCACCACGTAGGGACGCAGGAAGACCATCAGGTTGGTCTTGGTGCGCTTGCGCGTGTCGTAGCGGAACAGCGAGCCGATCACGGGTAGCGAGCCCAGGCCCGGCACGCTGTTGGACGTCAGCGTCACGTTGTCTTCCAGCAGACCGCCCAGCACGATGATCTGGCCGTCATCGATTAGCACGCTGGTGTCGATGGCGCGCTTGTTGGTGACGATGCCGGTCGTTGAATTCGAGCGGCTCTCGTCGATGCTGCTGACTTCCTGATAGATATCCAGCTTGACCGCGCCTCCTTCGGAGATCTGCGGGCGGATGTTGAGTTTGAGGCCCACGTCCTCGCGTTCGATCGTCTGGAACGGGTTCGAGCTGCCGTTGCTGCCGGACGTCACGTACTGCCCCGTCACGAACGGCACCGTCTTGCCCACCAGGATGCTGGCCGACTGGTTGTCCAGCGTCAGCAGGTTGGGCGTGGACAGGATGTTGGCTTCGCCGGTGTTCTGCATGGCGCGCGCCAGCACGCCCAGGTTGATGACTTCGTTGCCCAGCACGTCCACCGTGCCCTTGACCACGCCCAGGCTCAGGCCGCCGCCTATCGCGTCGATGGACGTCGGGCCGTTGCCGGTGATGCCGCTGCCGCCCAGGTTCGTGCCGCCGATGAAGCTGGTGCCGTTGCTGTTGATGTTGCCCGCGCCCGTCATCCACTGGATGCCGAATTCCGCGGCCTTTTCCTCGCTGACCTCCACGA
The DNA here is from genome assembly GCA_966111495.1 of uncultured Achromobacter sp. Classification (GTDB taxonomy): domain Bacteria; phylum Pseudomonadota; class Gammaproteobacteria; order Burkholderiales; family Burkholderiaceae_B; genus Achromobacter. Next base: position 2,571 of record CBHWAL010000382.1, read on the forward strand.
TCAGGCTTTCCACCAGCACCTGCGCGCGGCGCTGGTCCAGTTGGTCGATCACTTCACGCAGGCTGCGGTACAGCGGCTCGGGCGCGGAGATGATGAGCGAGTTGGTGGCCGGGTCTGCCTGAATGGTGGCGCCGCCCGCGGAATACGACACCGCCTGCGACGAGGTGTCTTCGCGCGCGATGCGCTCCTGTTCGCCGGACAGGCCGCCGCGCGACGAGCCGGACTGGCTGGACATGCCCAGCCCGGCCTGGTTCGACGTGCTGCTGGCCGTGTTCTGCGCACGCGCGCCGCCCTGCGTGCCGCCGGTGCTGCTGCTGGCGCCCGGGGCCGCGCCCGGCGCGGAATTGGCCTGACCCGTCAGTAGCCCGCCCAGCACCTCGGCGATGCGCGTGGCCTGCGCGTTGCGCATGTAGACCACGTGCAGGTTCCCCGCCCGGTTCTGCTGCGCGTCCAGCTTCTGGATCAGTTCGCGCGCCAGCCGCGTGCGGGCCGGACTGCCCGAGCGCACCAGCACGCTGTTGCTGCGCGGATCCGCCACGATGGCGATGCGCTGCGTCGGATCGCTGCTCTGCGTATCCAGCAATTGCGAGGCCAGGATGGCGATGTCCGTCGCAATGGCCGACTGCACCGGCACGACGTCGGTGTCCATCGAACTGGGCACGTCGATACGCGCGATGACGGCCGCGATGCGTTCCAGGTTGTCGGCGTAGTCCGTCACGACCAGCGTGTTGTTGCCGGGGTAGGCATTGATCGGGTTGTTGGGCGGCACCATGGGGCGCAGCACCGGCACCAGGTTCGCGGCATTCTCGTACTTCAGCGGGAACACGCGCGTCAGCATTTCACCGCTGTTGCCGCCGCGCTTGGCAAAGGACGACACGGGCACGGGCGCCCTGCCACCCGCTGCGGTCGCACTGCCCGCCGGCTTGGGGCCGCCCACGACGGCGCTGCCTTGCAGCTTGGCGTCGGCCTCGGGCACCACGCGCGTCACGCCGTCCACGTCGACGATGGCAAAACCCTGCAGCCGCAGCGCGCCGGTCAGCATGGACAAGGCCTGCGCGCTATCCACGGGCCGGTCCGAAACGAGCGTGAGCTTGCCCTTGACGCGGGGGTCCACCAGGAAGTTGCGCTGCGTGAACAGGGACAGCGCGCGCAGCACGGCGGGGATGTCCGTATCGACGAAGTTCAGGCTGACGCGGTTGTCCGCCTGTTGTGCGTGGGCCGTGCTGACGGCGGGTCCGAGTTGGCTTGCAACAAGCAGGAAAGCAAGGCTGAATTGCGCGATGTGACGCATGACGAAATAGTTGCCCGAGACGTGAAATCGTTTGAGAAAACGTGAAAGCGCGTCGGAGTATACGGGGTGTGACTGCAACACTCCGGTCATATTTCCAAGGCAAGGTAACGGGCTGGAAACCCTTTAAATTCGGGGCTCTTGGCGATTTCGGCAGGTGCTTCCGCTTTATTACAGTCATGCCCTCCTTTCGCTATGAAGCCACCGACGCGCTCGGGAAAATCGTGCGCGGCACGATCGACGCCGACTCCGAGCGCGGCGCCCGCAACCAGTTGCGCGGCCGCGGCCTGCTGCCGCTGTCGACCTCGCTCGCGGCGCGCGCCGAAGGCATCGGCGCGGCGCTGCGCACGCGCCTGTCGGATGCGGATCTTGCCTGGCTGACGCGCCAGCTCGCCAGCCTGCTGGCCGCGCGCCTGCCGCTGGACGCCGCGCTCAGCGCCACGTTGGAACAGGCCGAGAAAAAGCACATCGCCGCCACGCTGGGCGGCGTGCGCGACGACGTGCGCGCCGGCCATCGCCTGTCCGCCGCGCTGGCCTCGCGGCCGCGCGACTTTCCCGAGATCTATCGCGCGCTGATCGGCGCGGGCGAAGAATCGGGCGACCTGGCGCAGGTCATGGAAAAGCTGGCCGACTACATCGAGGAACGCAACACCCTGCGCAGCAAGGTCATGACGGCGTTCATCTATCCCGCGGTGGTTGCAAGCGTGTCGGTGGTCATCGTCATCTTCCTGCTGGGCTATGTGGTGCCGCAGGTGGTGTCCGCTTTCAGCCAGGCCAAGCAGGAACTTCCGATGCTCACGCGCGTGATGCTGGGCCTGTCGGATTACGTGCGCGAATGGGGTGCGGTGACGGGCATTGCCGTGGTGGCGGTCATCGCGCTGTGGCGCTACACGCTGCGGGCGCCGGCCGCGCGGCGGGCCTGGCATGCGCGCGTGCTGCGGCTGCCGCTGGCCGGGCGTTTCGTGCTGGGGGTGAACGCCGCGCGCTTTGCATCCACCCTCGCCATCCTGTCGGGCAGCGGCGTGGCCCTGCTGACCGCGCTGGAGGCGGCGCGCCGCACGCTCAGCAACGACGTGCTCCGCCTGGCGGTGGACGAGGCCGCGGCGCGGGTCCGCGAAGGCGCGGCGCTGTCGTCATCGCTCGGCGCGCAGAAGGTCTTCCCGTCGCTGCTGGTG
>CBHWAL010000383.1:0-4994 GCA_966111495.1 uncultured Achromobacter sp.
GGGGCTGGTCGTGGGCCTGGGTTCGGTGCTCTACATCGCCGTCACCGCGACGCTAACGCTGGCGTACGTGGCGCCCGCCGCGCGGCTGGGCAATGCCTGGGATACGCGCATGGGCGGCGCGCTGGCCGATGCCGTCAGCTGCAACGCGGTGGTCAAGGCCTTTGGCGCGGAAACGCGTGAAGAAGCGCGGCTGGACCGCGTCATCGACAAGTGGCGCCGCCGCACGCGCCGCACCTGGATCCGCGCCACGTTCAACGGCGGCATCCAGGGCGCGATGCTGGTCGCCATGCAGGCTTCGATCCTGGGCGCGTCGCTATTGCTGTGGTCACGCAACCAGGCCAGCGTGGGCGACATCACGTTCACGCTGACCATGTTCTTTGTCCTGCAGGGCTATCTGCGCGACGTGGGCATGCACATCCGCAACCTGCAACGCTCGGTCAACGACATGGAAGAACTGGTGTCGCTGGAAAAGCAGCCGCTGGGGGTTGAGGACCGGCCGGGCGCGGGCGACATCGCGGTGACTGCGGGCGAGATCCGCTTCGAAGACGTGACGTTCCGCTATGGCGCGCACAACGTCGCGCTGTACGACCGGTTCTCGGTGCGCATCGCGCCGGGCGAACGGGTGGGCCTGGTCGGCCACTCGGGTTCGGGCAAGACGACATTCATCAAGCTGATCCAGCGCCTGTACGACGTGAACGGCGGCCGCATCACCATCGACGGGCAGGACATCGCCCAGGTGAAACAGGCGTCGCTGCGCGGTCAGATCGCGATCGTGCAGCAGGAGCCCGTACTGTTTCACCGGACGCTGGCGGAAAACATCGCCTACGCCCGCCCGGGCGCATCGCACGCGGACATCGAGCAGGCGGCCCGGCTGGCCAGCGCGCATGACTTCATCATGGCGCTGCCCAAGGGGTACGAGACGCTGGTCGGTGAACGCGGCGTGAAGCTGTCCGGCGGCGAACGCCAGCGCGTGGCGATTGCGCGGGCATTTCTGGCCGACGCGCCGATCCTGATCCTGGACGAAGCCACGTCCAGCCTGGACAGCGAAAGCGAGGTGCTGATCCAGCGCGCGATGGACCGCCTGATGGAAGGCCGCACGACACTGGTCGTGGCGCACCGCCTGTCAACGGTCCGGGCGCTAGACCGCCTGCTGGTGATGGACCATGGCCGCGTCATCGAGGAAGGCAGCCACGACGCGCTGATCCGCCTGAAGGGCGGCCTGTACCGGCGCCTGTTCGAACGCCAGGCGCTGGAACTGACCAAGGGCCTGGACCCCGCGGAACTGCTGGAAGACGGCGCCGTCCCGCCGCCTGCGAAGGCCGATGAGGTGGACGCTGCTGCTTTCGCCTTTGGAAAGTAAAGCTGGCGCGGTGCGAAGCAACAAAGCCCGACGCGATGGCGCGTCGGGCCTTTTTTTGTTGGAGGTTCGCCGCATTGGACCGGTGTCTGACACCTCATTTGGTCTTACAAAAACCATGGGTGTCAGACACCTCATTTGGTCCTACGGAACCAGCGTCAGGGTGTCAGTCACCCCCAAAGTTGCTCCGGTCCGGGTGTCTGACACCCGCTGAGGCGCAGCGGCAAGCTGCCGATCACTTCCCGGGGTGTCAGACACCTAGCAATAGCAATCTGCCGATAATTTTCCCGGGTGTCAGACTGAGCTAACCCGGGTTAGCTCAGACACCTGGCAAGTTCCCGCGCTCGTCAGGTCGGGCGGTTCGCGAATGTCAGGCGTAGGCCGAAGCCGATCAGGGCGGTGCCGAAGACCAGACCCTGTATCTTCTGCGCGCGCGGGCTTGCCGACATCCAGCGGCCGACCGCGCCGCCGGCCAGGGCGCACAGCACGTCGAACATCAGGCCCAGCCCGACGAGAATGACGCCCAGCACCGCGAACTGCTGGCCGATGGGGCCGCGCTCGGGGGACACGAACTGCGGCAGCAGCACCGAGCAGAACAGAAGGGCCTTGGGGTTGAGCACATTGGTGAGCACCCCGCTCATCAGCGCGGGTCCCCAGCCCGCATGCCGCGGCGCGACCTCGCCGTCCAAGGGCGGAATTGCCAGCGGCGCGCGCAGCAGTCGGATCCCCAACCACACCAGATAGCAGCCCCCCACCGTGCGCGCCGCGTCGAACGCCCACGGGTGCGTCTTGAACAAGGCCGCGAGACCCAACGCAGCCAGCGTCACATGCGCCGCACGTGCAATCGCCAAGCCCGCCGCCACCGCCAGCGCCTGCCCGCGGCCACGCAGCAGGCCGGTTTCCAACAACAGGATCATGTCCGGCCCGGGCACCACGTACACGATCAGCAAGGCCCCCAAGAACAACGCCATATCGGCCATGACCGCGCTCCACCACAAGTTTTCAATGGCGAGATTCTAAAAAAAAGGGGCTGGCATGTGCTTGCCATTCTTGCCAACTTGGATACCATTCCTGGCATATCTCACCAATCAGCCCTGAAATTCCCCACGACCATGCCAAAACGCCAACTTGACGCGTACGATCGCCGCATTCTGGAGGCGCTGCAGAAGAACGGCCGGCTCACCAATGTGGAGCTGGCGGACCAGATTGGGTTGTCTCCGTCTCCCTGCCTGCGGCGCGTGCGAATGATGGAAGAAGCCGGTGTCATCCAGGGCTATGAAGCGCGGCTAAATCCGCACGAGGTCGGATTGGGATTGACGGTATTTGTGGGTGTGAAGGTCGAGCGCCACCACGAACGGGACGCCGAAATGTTCCGCAACGAGGTCAGCGCGCTGCCGGAAGTAATCGCCGCGCATCTGGTGTCGGGCGAATCCGACTTCCTGTTGCAAGTCGTGGTGCCCGATCTGCGCGGGTATGAGCATTTCCTGCTGCACACCCTACTGAAACTGCCGGGCGTCAAAGACATCCGCAGCAACTTCGCGATCCAGACGGTCAAGCCGCAAAGTCCGCTGCCGCTGGACCATCTGGGTCGATAAGGCTCATCACCTCACGGCATGGCCGCCGCTGCCCGATCCACCGCCGCGCTGCGCCGCTCGAAACGCGCCTGCGACATTGTCAGATAGCGCTCCACAATGGCTGGATCAGACGTCTTGGGCGTGCCGCCTGGAAACGGCGGCTTCGGATCGTATTCGATCTGCAGCTGAATCAGTTTGGCGACGTCCTCGCCGCACAGCGACGCCACCACCTTCAACCCCATGTCGATCCCCGACGTCACGCCGCCAGCCGTGAACACATTGCCGTCCACGCACAAGCGCTCGTCGCTTGGCGTGGCCCCGAAGCGGGCCAGCAGTTCGCGCGCGCGCCAGTGGCTGGACGCCCGCTTGCCCCGCAGCAGCCCGGCCGCGCCCAGCAGCAGCGAACCCGTGCAAATGCCGAACAGGTATTTGGCGCCCTGCCCCTGCGCGCGCGTGAAATCCACCCACGCCGGATCGACGATGGCGTCGTCCGTGCCTGGGCCGCCCGGCACGACCAGCAGGTCGCAAGGCGGCGCCGAATCGATCGTCTGCGTAGGCACGAAGCGCAGCCCCCGGTCGCACCGCACCGGTTCCATCGTTTTTGCGACAAAATCCACGGTGAAGTCCGGCGCGTTCGCCAGCACCTCGTACGGCCCGGTCATATCGAGCTGGGTCAGCCCTTCGAACAAGACGATATTTACTTGCATGACGATGCTCCCATGAAAACGCCAGCGCCCAGCATAGGCGAACACGCGCCGCGCGGTGTGCCAGAAAACGCGCCAATCGCGCCACAACGCGTGATGTTCGTGCTGTACGACGGTTTCCAGCCGCTGGACCTGGCCGGCCCGTGGCAGGCCTTCAGCTCGGCCAACGAAGAAGCCGGCCGCCAACTGTATGCCCTGAACACCATCGCGGCATCGCCGGTGGTGAGCACCTGGGAACAGGGGCTGCGCATGCAGGTCGACGGCACCTTCGAGGACGACGGCGACGCGTTCATCGACATGCTGCTGGTGCCCGGCGGCCCCGGCGTCGACCGCGCCGTGGCGCACGGCGAAACCCGCGCCTGGCTGCGCCGCCGCGACGCCGGCACGCGCCGCACCGCCAGCGTCTGCACCGGTGCGTTTGTACTGGCCGCCGCCGGCCTGCTCGACGGCCGCGCCGTCACCACGCACTGGCGTTCGGCCGACCGGCTGCGCCAGTTTTACCCCGCGCTGCGCGTCGACGACGACCGCATCTTCATCGAAAGCGGCAAGTACTGGACCTCCGCCGGCGTCACCGCCGGCATTGACCTGGCGCTGGCGCTGATCGAACGCGACTTCGGCGCCGCGCTATCCCAGCAAGTCGCGCGGCGGCTGGTCGTCTTCATGCGCCGCAACGGCGACCAACGCCAGTACAGCCAGACGCTGCGACTGCAAGACCGCGTGGCCGCCCCATTCCGCGAACTGGTCGAACAAATGGAAGCACGGCTGTCGGCCCGCTGGTCGGTGGACGACATGGCGGACGCCTGCCGCATGTCGCGGCGCACCTTCCAGCGCAAGTTCGCGGCACATTTCGGCGTCGCGCCGACTGAAGTGCTGCGACGTCTGCGCGAGGAACGCGCCGGTGCCTTGGAGAGCGCCGGGAAGATGACAAGGAAGGCCGTCGAGCAACACGTAGGTCCGGTGCACAAGCGGCCGCGGCAATAGCGGCAAGGCTGCGTCAAATCTTCGTAGGTCTTCGTAGGTCGCCCGACGCCGCAGTCGTCGTGGCGGTGTGCGCTTGCGCGCTGGAGATGGTTGCTTTGCTAGTGGCTCGTCCTCACCTCGACCGTCAGCCACAACCTGCCGACCCGTACGCGCGCCGCCCATTAGGCACTTGAGTTCAACTGACGATTAGGGTCGGCGTCGCTTGAAGTAGCGAGAGCGTCTGCCGCTGCCGGTGTCTGACCCATATCCAGCCACACGCGAAGCGTCATCGCCACGACGCAAGACGCTGCGTAAGCCCCCAAAAGGCCGCCCGCGCGGCCGGCCGGGGGCGGGCATCGCAAGACGCTTCTCTCCCACACAAAAGCGTGCAAGAACCTT
>CBHWAL010000384.1:0-4926 GCA_966111495.1 uncultured Achromobacter sp.
ATGGGACCGGGATGTTCGGCCATATGCAGCCGAACGTGCAGGACGCCGGAAAGCTTGCTGTCTCTTCTCATGCAACAGATGCTATTGCATGAGGCCGGGCACGGTCAACGCGGCACGGCCGTGCAAGGCCGAGCCGCGCGCCACGTCAAAAGAAAGTATCAGCTCCGCTTGGCCCGCCATTCCCCCTTGCCGGCGGCGCTGCCGCTCATGGTGCGGCCGTTCACGACGCCCGCATAGCGCACCCCGTTGGCGGTGAAGGTGATCGACGTGCCGTCCAGCCGGGCGTCCGAGATCGGCACGGATCCCAGCTTGCCGGACAGCACCTGGTAATGCTGATCGAGCTGCAGCGTCTCTCCCCCCAGATCCCATTTGCCTTGAACCTTGGCCGGCACGATCCACAGGAGCGCCGTGCAATAGGTCTGGCAGTTCTCGGTGACGGTCTCGGAGGCGTCCGGCTCCCAGTCGCCCATGCGGAAGGTATTGGACACGACCCGCGTGCCGGCCGGCAGTTCCAGAAGCTTGGGCCGCAGCTTTTCGTTGATGGTGGACAAGAGGAACATCGTGATCACATCCGCCTTGGACAGATCGGTGGTGAAGAGATCCTGCGCCACGAAGGTGGCACGGTCGGCCACGCCGGCGCGCTTGGCGTTCTGCTGCGACAGCGCGACCAGATCGGGGTTGTATTCGATGCCTTGCGCAGTCAGTCCGCGTTGCGCGGCCGTGATGACCGTGCGGCCATCGCCCGAGCCCAGGTCCATCAGCCGGTCCTTGGGCGTGACCTTGGCCATGTCGAGCATCTTGTCGACGAGGCTTTGCGGCGTGGGGACCCAGATGACATCCTTGCCTTCCTGGCCGACGTCCGGCACATAGGCCTTTTGTTCGCCAGCCTTGGCGGGCGCCGCGGCGGTGTGCGCCATGGCGGCGGACGCGCCCAGCAGCGTGAACGCCATCGCCGACGCCAGCATCGCGAGGCGCAGGCGCGGGGTGAAGACCTGAGTAGCGGTTTTGGAAGATGCGTAAGTGCGTGCGTAAGTGCGTGCGTTGGAGCGTTGCATGGTGAGGGTTCCTTGGACGGGGGAGGACAGGGAAGAACCAGTTAGCCGGCGGCCTGCGCGGGCTTGAGCAGCCACATCAAGGGCACGCCGGCTGCCAGCACGGCCAGCCCGATCAGGGCGCCCGCACCGGCATACATGGCGCTGGAAACCACCAGCCCGGCGCACGTCAGCGTCAGCAGCAGGGGAGGCAGCGGAAAAAGCGGCACGCGGAAGGGCCGGGGGCGATCGGGATCCAGGCGGCGCAGCCGCCAGACGGACGCGGCCACCAGCATCATGAAAAGCCAGAACACGGGCGCGGTGTAGGCCACCATCGTCTGGACGCTGTTCTGGCTGAAGGCGCCCAGTGCCACCAGCGCCAGCGTGATCACGCCCTGGACGATCAGGGCGCTGACCGGCGTTTCGTTGCGGGCGCTCCATCCGGCCAGCGCTTGCAGTCGCGGCACGTCGCGGCCCAACGCGTAGTACACCCGCGCGCCGGTGATGATGGTGCCGTTGATGGTGCTGAGCGCGGTAGCGCAAATGGTCAGGCTGAGTAGCGCCGCCGCGTAGGGCCCGGCCGCAAGCTGCATGACCTCGGCGCCCAGCGCGGGCGTGTCCCGCAGTCCCTGCAAGCCAAAGATTTCCAGTAAGGCGAGGTTGGTCAGCACATAGGCGCCGGTGACAACCGCCGTGCCGATGAGCAGCACCCGGCTCATGTTGCGCCCGGGATCGCGCAGTTCGCCGCTGAGATACGCGGCTTCGTTCCAGCCGCCATACGTCAGCAGGACGAACACCATGCCCATCCCCAACAGGCCAGCGGTGTTGCCCGACAGCGGCGCGGGGTCCGGGGTCTTGAGCGCCTCGCCGCCCGGGGCCGTCAGGCAGGCAATCAGCACGGCGGCCAGGGCGATCACCGCGAGCACGGTGAAGACCCATTGCATGCGCTTGGAATAGCGCGTGCCGATCAAGTTCAGCCCTGTCAGCACGACTACCGAGATGGCCGCATGCACCGCGGGCCCTTGTGAGCCGAGCGGCAGCAGCCGGTTCGCGTAGTCGCCATAGATGAACGCCACGACGGCAATTGCGCCGGTCTGGATGACGGAGCAGCGGGCCCAGGCAAACAGCAGCCCGACGCGGGCGCCCCATGCCCGGGTCAGATAAAGGTATTCGCCGCCGGCGCCGGGATACGCCGAACCGAGCTCCGCATAGCAAAGCGCGCCCACCAGCATGACGAGCCCGCCCGCGCACCACAGCCCGATATACATGGCATCGGAATGGGCATGCTGCGCAACGAGGGGAGGGAAACCGAAGATGCCGATGCCAATGACGACGCCCACCAGCACCATGGTTGCGTCCATGACTGACAGGCCGGTGGGCGCCCGGCTGTTCACGGTGTCAGGAACGGCGCTCATGGTTGCGTGCGCCGTAGACAAGGCACTGCACGCAGGGAACGGCCATGGAAGGGAGGAAGATCAGGGGGGCGCGCGGTGGAGGTGGACGGCAGGTTTGCGAGGAAACGCGGGCGGAGCAATGACATGCAATTCTCCCGGGGGTGGACGCGCGGCGTCGAGCTTAGGGCAGATGTCGGCATATGCTGACAATTGCCTGAACATAAAGCGACCGTTACGGAACGGGGAAAGTTCCGCAGGGTTTTCCTGGGTGAATTAGACAGGCGCGAACGATTACAGACACATTGTTTTGCTCAAGCCAAGTCTCATGTATTTGCTGTAGGTTATTGATTTAAGGTTAGTATTTAGGCCGATAAAAGCGCCACTTAAAGTGAATTCTTAAAAGTGACTTCTCAGGAGCGAGCCGGCGTTTTATCGCCCGCCGCCCACCAAATAAATTCACACTCGTCGCAGGAACCCGCTGCTATCCTGTTTTTTCCCCGCTCACGCCTGCGCTGCCGCGCGGACGGCCAACATGCCACTGCAACTTCAGGAGCATCGACATGAAGCTTTCTCAACGTGCTTTGATCGCCGCCTTGGCAATGACCGCCTTCGGCGGCGTCGCCCCCGCCGCGATGGCGCACCACGGCTGGTCGTGGGCGGAATCCGAACAGATGACGTTGCAGGGCACGGTCGAGCAAGTGCAGATCGCGCCGCCGCACCCCACGCTCAAGGTGCGGGCCAAGGATGGCGTATGGACCGTCGAGCTGGGCAACCCCAGCCAGACGAAGGAAGCCGGTTTCATCGAAGGGTCCGCCAAGCCCGGCGATGCGATCACCGCCGTCGGCAACCGAGACCAGGATGCCGCCGCCAAGCGCATGAAGGCCGTGCAGGTGACGGTGGGCGGCAAAACCTACGACATCTACCCAAGCCGCATCAAGAAACCCTGAGCGCCCGCGCCGGATGCCCGAACTGCTGCGGCTCGCGCTCGAACAGCTTGAATCCGTGCCGCCGGCGCTGTGGCTGCGCCGGTCTGGCGTCCTTTATCTGCTGGTCAACGCCGCGCATATCGGCGCCATCGGTCTGTTGATCGGATCGATCGTGCCGCTGGATCTGCGACTGCTCGGCATCCTGAAGCCGACCTCGCTGGCCGTCCTGGCGCCGGTGCTGGCGCGCACAGCCGCAACGGGTCTTGCACTGGCGGTGCTGACGGGCGCGTTGCTGTTTTCGGTGCGTCCGCTGGAATATCTGGAGAATCCCGCGTTCCTGGTGAAGATGGCGCTCTTGGCGGCGGGGGCGATCAATGCCTGGCTGGTGCACCGCGGCGGTGCATGGGCCAGTGTCGAAAACGGAGTCCGGCCGACCGGCATGCTTCGCGCGCAGGCAGGTGCGTCGCTGGCGCTCTGGCTGGGGTGCCTGGTGGCAGGACGCTGGATCGGATTCTTGTAGCAGCCGGGTCAGCAGTACGCGACACCCTGCGCATTCACATACAGCGCAAACAGGCATTGCCCCGTCACCATGAACAGCCGGTTGCGGCGGGCGCCGCCAAAGCACAGGTTGGCGCATCGGTCGGGCAGGGCGATGCGGCCGATGGCGGTGGCGTCGGGTGCAAATACCATCACGCCGCTCAACTCCGGACCCGGTCCCCACCCCGCCCACAGATTGCCGTCGGTGTCGCAGCGACTGCCCTCCGGAATCGCCTCCAAGCTCGCCTCGACAAAGGTGCGACCGTCGTCCAGCGTGCCGTCATCGCGCACGCCGTAGACCAGGATGCGGTTCGGCGATGATCCGTTGTCGACCACGTACAGCAGGCGTTCGTCCGGCGAAAAACACAAGCCGTTGGGATTGTGGATGCCTTGAACCGCGATCTGTAGCTGCCCCGTGCCGGGGTCCAGCCGATAGACGTGCGTCGGAAGTTCCGGGTCGGCCTTGAAGCCTTCGTAGTTGCTCAAAATGCCGAATACCGGATCGGAGAACCAGATCGATCCATCCCGGCGCACCACCACGTCGTTGGGCGCATTGAGTCGCTTGCCCTCGAACCGGTCGGCCAGCACCGTCACCGTGCCGTCGTACTCGGTCCGCACCACACGCCGTCCGCCGTGTTCGCAACTGATGAGCCGGCCCTGGCGGTCGCGCGTGTTGCCGTTCACATACCCGGACGGCCGGCGGTGCACCGATACTGCACCCGTTTCCTCGTCCCACCGCAAGAGGCGGTTGTTAGGAATGTCGCTCCAGATCAGGCACCTGCCGTCCCCGAACCAGACCGGGCCCTCGCCATACCGCACGCCCGTGGCCAGCCGTTCGATTCCAGCGTTGGTGAGCCGGATCTTGAGGAAACGGGGATCCAGCACCTCGATGGCGGGATCGGGATAGCGTTCGCTGGGTTCCCACATGAGACCTCCTACAGGTCGGTTGCAAGCTTGCCGTGATGGAACTGCCGCGTCCATCCACCGATAGCAGCAAGCCGCCTGCCTGGACTGGCCCCGCATCCGTGCGGTTCACCT
>CBHWAL010000385.1:0-4915 GCA_966111495.1 uncultured Achromobacter sp.
GCCTTCACCACGTGCTCTGCTGGACCGCGTTTTCGAACGCTTGAACGCGCGCGGCCAGGGTCACCTGCAACTGGTGCTGGAACCGGGACGCTCGCTCGTTGGCAATGCCGGCGTGCTGCTCACCACCGTCCAATACATCAAACACGCCGAAGCCCGCAATTTCGCCATCGTCGACGCGGCCATGAACGACCTGCTGCGTCCGGCACTCTATGACGCATTCCACGGCGTGCAGCCGCTGCACCCGCGCGCCGGCGACCCCGCCGAATACGACATCGTCGGCCCCGTCTGCGAAAGCGCCGACTGGCTTGCCAAACAGCGCCTGCTCACGATCCGCCAAGGCGACGTGCTTGCGGTGGAATCGGCCGGCGCCTACGGCATGACCATGTCCAGCAACTACAACTCGCGCGGCCGGCCGGCCGAGGTCATGGTCGACGGCGACAAATACCATGTCGTGCGCCAGCGCGAAACCCTGGCGGACCAGCTTCGCGGCGAATCGCTGCTGCCCTGAACCGGCGCACCGCCAAAGACTAAGGCCCCTGCATGCAGGGGCCTTTGTTCATCTGCCGTGCGACGCTCGGGTTTAAAGCTCGCCGTATGAATGCAGGCCCGACAGGAACATGTTCACACCCAGGAACGCGAAGCCCGTGATCAACAGGCCCATCAGCGCCCAGTAGGCCGCCATCGAGCCTCGCAGGCCCTTGATGAGGCGCATGTGCAGCCAGGCCGCATAGTTCAGCCACACGATCAACGCCCAGGTTTCCTTGGGGTCCCACTGCCAGTAGGCGCCCCAGGCATCGGCCGCCCACAGCGCACCCAGGATGGTGGCCACCGTGAAGAAGGCGAACCCGATGGCGATGGCGCGATACATGATGTCGTCCAGCACTTCCAGCGAGGGCAGCGCTTCCGCGATGCGGCGGCGGCCCAGCAGGATGGCGCCCACGATCACCGCGCCCACGCCGAAGTACAGCATCCACGTGGCCGACAGGCCGTCGGTGCGGAACACCATGGGCTCGGCGCACAGCAGCACGCCCAGGATGAACAGCGGCGCCAGCTTGGCCCACGACGTGGTCTGCCCGTGCTGCTTGACCAGGTAGGCAAAGCCCACCATCGCCGCCAGCGAGAACGTGCCATAGCCAATGAAGTTGGCGGGCACGTGCAGTTTCATCCACCAGCTCTTGAGCGCGGGCACCAGCGGCTGTATCTGTCCCGCGTCGCGCGTAAACGAATACCAGAGCAGGAACACGACGGCCGACGTCACCACCAGCATCACGAATCCGCCAAGCGCACGCGTGGAGTACTTACGTTCGTAGTACAGGTAGAACAGCGCCGTAATGAGGGAAAACAGGACGAAGACTTCGTACAGGTTGCTGACCGGAATATGGCCCAGATCAGGGCCCATCAGATGGCCCTCGCGCCAGCGCACCAGTAGACCCGTCACGCCGGCGAACACCGCGCCCCAGCTCAGCGCCGTGCCCAGCCAGGCGGCGGTCGGGCTGAACAGGCCGATCCAGTAGCACACCATCGATAGCGCAAACAGCGCGCACATCCACAGGATGGCGGACTGCGAAGAGAAAAGGTACTTCAGGAAGAACACCTGTTCGGCGCGGGCGAGGTCGGTGCCATACAGCATCAGCGCCAGGCCCGACGAGATCGCACAGGCGATCATCAGCCGGCGTAGCGGCCGCCACAGCCAGCCCAGCCAGGCCACCGCGGGCACTGTGCCGCACAGGATGATCTTTTCGTAATAGTCCATCGCGTGCCCGTAACGGGTCAGCGCGAATCCCGCCCCCACCGCAAGCAGCAAAAAGAAAACGATGTCGGTCCAGTCAGGCTTGCCGCGTTGCGCGCGGTTGTCGCCGGTTTCGGACAAGGCGTCCTGCCAAAGCGATTCAGGCGACGGGGGTTGCGTGGTGGTCGTCGTGGACATAAATAACCTTAGGACCCTTTTTTCTGGCGCAGCAGCGCCTGCTTGAAGCGTTCAAACTCTTGATTGAAGTCAAGTGTACGCTTCTGTGACGTCATGGCCGCCAGGACGCTGCTGCCGCCGCCTTGCGGCTTGACCCAGATCCAGACGCGACGATCGCGGATGTAGAACATGGAGAACACGCCCAGGACCAGCAGCAGGCTGCCCAGGTAGACGGTGTTCTTTCCGGGCGTGCGGCTGACCTGGAACACGCTGGCCTGCACGTGATTGAAGTCCGCCAGCGACAGAAAGACTGGCGCGGGATAGACGGTCAGGTCGGACAGCGCCGCCACCGCCAGACGCGACCACACTGCCGCGCGTTCGCCCTCCTGGCCTTCGACGGGCACGGGCGGCTGACCGGCGCGTTCGCGCGCGATGGCGCGCAATTCGTTCATGCTGGCGCCGATCAGGCGGATCACGACGTCGGCCGCGCGCTCCAGATCCGGGGCCGGCGTGTTGGCTTGCAGGAAGGCCGCAACGGCCTGCAGGCCGCCGGAGGCAAAGGTGTCCAGCGCACGTTCGGCCGCGGTCTCCAGCGGCTGGCGGTCAGCGCCCGACGGGCTGTTGCGCTCGGCAAAGCGACGGGCGGCTTCCTTGCGCGCGGCCGGATCGGCCAAGGTGGCGCGCAGGCGCATGAATTCAGCGATGGTGCTGTCGTCATCGGCCGGAATGCGCAGATAGCGGAACGGCTCGCCAGCGTTGTTGCGCACGCCGGCCAGAAACACGGCGGCGCCGTCCAGCTCGACGGGCAGCATGTAGTTCTGAAACTCGTGCGCCTGGCCCGCATCGTCGATCAGCTTGTACTCGACGCTGGGACCCACGTTGCGCAGGTTCTCGTTCTTTTTGCCTGCCGCACTGCCGGCGACCGACGCCACGTGGTCCGCAAAGCTTTGGTCGGCGCCCTTGGGATCGCCGCGGGTCAGGTCCTCGACGTTAATCGGCCGCATGGCCGTGATCTCGATGCCCATGCTGCGCGGGCCCTTGGCCGTCTGGGCGGTGAGTTCGCTGGTCTTGCCGACCGTGCCGTCGACTGTGAACGTGGCATCGTTGGCGCCCACCAACGGATAGCCCTTCAGCGCAACTGTGCTGCCGCCATCGTCAAAGCTCGACTGATAGACCGTCATGCCCTTGAAACGCAGCGGCTCGTTCACCTCGATGGTCGAATCGAAGGTCTTGCCCGTGTCCGGGTCGGTGACCTCGACTTCGCTGGCGAAGCGGCTGGGCATGCCGGTGGAGTAGTAGTCGACGACGAACTTCTTGAGTTTGAGCGTGAAGGGCATCGGCTGCACCAGGGCGCCGTCGCCCACCATGACGACCGCCGTGCTGGCCTGGCCGCCCTCGGGCACGAGCACGCTGGCGCGAAAGCTCGGATTGTTGACCGACAGGCGCCCGCTTTCCGGCACCTCGGAAATCAGCATGTTGTCGACGATGGGCTGCTTGCCGCCAAACATGACCTGCAGGCGCACCGGCAGTTCGCTGTCGAGCAGGCCGCCGATACAGATGATGACCATGGCCGCGTGGGCGAACACATACCCCAGGCGGTTCGCGCTGCCCTTCTTGGCCGCCAGCAGCACGCCGTCCTGGTCCTCGCGCACGCGCACCGCATATCCCATGCGGCCGAGCAGCGCCTTCAGGCCGGTCACGGTCTGCGGCACACTGGCGGGCTCGTTGGTTTCCACGCGATGCGGAAACGCGCGCAGGCTGCCTTCGCGCACATATTCGCGGAACGAACGCGCGTCGCGCAGCATCTTGGGTGCATTGCGGATCAGGCACACCGAGGTCGACACGACCAGAAAGCCCATGATCAGCAGGAACCACCAGCTGTTGTAGACGTGCCAGATGGAGAACTTGTCGAACACCTCGAACCAGAACGGGCCAAACTGGTCGATGTAGTTGTTGGACGAGCGATTCTGCTGCAGCACCGTCCCCACCAGGCTGGCCACGCAGATGAACATCAGCAGGCTGACGGCGAAACGCATCGAACCCAGAAGTTCGAAGAGATCGCCTGGCAGGCTGCGCAAAGAGGGGCGGGAGTGGGTTCGAGTCGAATTCATGAAAAAAGGGGGGGCCGCGCTATCGGCTACCCCCTCATAGACAGTGCGGGACGGAACGAGGTTCCGGCGCGCTCAAGTTGCATCAACGCGGACCGGCCGCGCACGTTGCGGCCAATCGTTTACCGAAGGCCGGCCGCGTAATCCGACACGGCCTTGATGTCGGCGTCCGACATGCGGTCCGCGATGGCGTGCATGACGTCGTTCTTGCGGTCGCCGCTACGGAAAAGCTTCAGTTGCTCTTCGATGTACACGGGGAACTGGCCCGAGAGACGGGGGTACTGACCGGGAATCCCGGCGCCATTGGCAGAATGGCATGCCGCGCAGGCAGGCACGTTGCGGTCAGGCAAACCGCCACGCCAGATCTTTTGACCTAGCTCAACCAAGTTCTCATGGCCTGCCGTGGCGGGCTCTTTGAGCGGCTGCGTCGCCAGATACAGCGCGACGTTCTGCATGTCGGCCGGGGTCAGGTTCTGCACCATGGCGGTCATGGCGGTGGGATTGCCATCCGGACCATTGCGCACGGGGACCTTGGCGCCTTCCTTGATCTTGAAGTCGGCAAGCTGCTTGGCCAGGTATTCGTGCGGCTGCGCGGCCAAGTTCGGGTTCACCGGAATGGTGCTGTTACCCGCCGCGCCGTGACAGGAGGCACAGGCAATGATGCCGCGGGCCGCGTCGCCTTGGTCAAACAGCTGACCGCCCTTGGCGGCATCTGGTTTGACCGGGCCCGCAGCGCCATTGGCGGCGAAACTCGTAGCAGAGAAGGCGGAGGCGCCGAGCAACAGCCCGCTCGCGACCAACATCCGGGACAGCACACGCTTCATGAAGACCTCGACGATCACATCGATCAAGGCGCAAAAAGGCGCCCACGCCTGCCCGCACTCGCAGTAAAACCGTATCG
>CBHWAL010000386.1:0-4915 GCA_966111495.1 uncultured Achromobacter sp.
CTGCCCGCCTTGCGCGAAGCCGGCTTTGGACGCATCGTCAACATGTCGTCGCGCGCCGCGCTGGGCAAGCCGGTTCGCGTGGTCTATTCGGCCACCAAGGCCGGGCTTGTGGGCCTGACGCGCACGCTGGCCATGGAACTGGGCGGCGACGGCATCACCGTCAACGCCATCGGCCCCGGCCCCATCGCCACCGATCTCTTCACCAAGAGCAATCCGGCCGGCGCGCCGCAGACCGAGCGCATCATCAACAGCATCGTCGTCAAGCGCCTGGGCACGCCCGAAGATGTCGCGCGCGCCGCGATGTTCTTTCTGTCGCCAGACAACGGCTTTGTCACCGGTCAGATGCTGTATGTCTGCGGCGGCACGACGCTCGGCGTCGCGCCCATCTGAGCGCGGCCGCCATGTCCGTCGTGCCCACCCCGATCGTCCTCTCTGCCGCCCGCAGGCGTTGCCTAGCGGCGCAGCAGCGCGTGGTTGATCTGGTCGGCGGCGCGGCGCAGCGGCGGCAAAAAGGCTTCCAGCATCGCCTCGCGCGAAAACCGGTTGGCATGACCGCTGACGTTCATCGCGGCGATCACGCGGCCGCTGCGGTCGATGATGGGCACCGCCACCGATTGC
The DNA here is from genome assembly GCA_966111495.1 of uncultured Achromobacter sp. Classification (GTDB taxonomy): domain Bacteria; phylum Pseudomonadota; class Gammaproteobacteria; order Burkholderiales; family Burkholderiaceae_B; genus Achromobacter. Next base: position 619 of record CBHWAL010000386.1, read on the forward strand.
AGACCGGGCTCCAGCTCCTGCGCCACACAGGCGTAACCGTCGGCACGCACGCCAGCCAGCACGCGCTTCAATTCGGCGATGTCCGTGACGGTTTCCGCCGTGTAGGTCTGGATCTGGCTCATCGCCAGCACCCGGTCCAGCTCGGCTTCCGGCAGGCCCGCCAGCAGCACGCGGCCCATCGACGTCACCCATGCCGGCAAGCGGCTGCCCACGGCCAGATTGATCGTCATCACCTTATGCGTCGACAGGCGCAGGATGTACACGATGTCGGCGCCTTCCAGCACCGACACGGAGCAGGACTCGCGCGTCAGCTCGGCGACTTCTTCCATGTAGGGCAGCGCCAGGTTCCACAGCGGCGTGCCCGACAGATAGGCGTAGCCCAGTTCCAGGATCCGCGGCGTCAGCGAGAACTTGCGGTCGTCGGCCGTGACGTAGCCCAGGTGTTCCAGCGTCAGCAGGATGCGGCGCGCGCCGGCGCGGGTCAGGCCCGTCACCGCGGCCACTTCGGACAGCGTCATCTGCGAACGGTCGGGGCCGAAGGCCCGGATCACCGACAGGCCGCGCGCGAAGGACTGCACGTAACTGTCGCTGGGTTGCTGGGGATCTTGCTCGGCCATCCGTCTGGTTCCACGAGTAAAAGGCCCGCCGCGGCGAGCCTGCGTTGCCCCTTGCGGGCGACTCCGAATGATGGAGAGTGCGGCGTGCGGGCTTGCCTTGACGCCTTCGCATTCCCCATGAAACGATGTTCTTCAGAAGAACGAAAGTTCGAAAGAAGAACAAATTATGACACGCCACCTATGAGCGAACATCATGATCTCTAAGACTGTTGCAAGCGCTGCCGCCGCCCTGGCGGACGTCCCCGATGGCGCCACCGTCATGATCGGCGGCTTCGGCACCGCCGGCCAGCCCATGGAACTGATCGACGCCCTGCTTGAACAGGGCGCCAAGGACCTGGTCATCATCAACAACAACGCCGGCAACGGCACCACCGGCCTCGCTGCCCTGCTGGGCGCCAACCGCGTGCGCAAGATCATCTGCTCATTTCCGCGTCAGGCGGACTCGCAGATCTTTGACGGCCTGTACCGCAGCGGCAAGCTGGAACTGGAACTGGTGCCCCAAGGCAATCTGGCCGAGCGCATCCGCGCCGCCGGCGCCGGCATCGGCGCGTTCTTCACGCCCACCGGCTACGGCACGCCGCTAGCCGACGGCAAGGAAACCCGCGAGATCAACGGCCGCCAGTACGTGCTCGAGTACCCGCTGCACGCCGATTACGCGCTGATCAAGGCCGAGCGCGGCGACCGCTGGGGCAACCTGGTCTACCGCAAGACCGCCCGCAACTTCGGTCCCATCATGGCCAGCGCCGCGCGCGTGGCCGTGGCGCAGGTCCGCGAGATCGTCGAACTGGGCGAACTCGACCCCGAAACCGTCGTGACCCCCGGCATCTTCGTCAAGCGCGTCGTGCAGATCGCAGGCCAGCAGGCCGCCAAGGAGCAGCAATGAGCACCAAACTGACCCGCGACCAGATCGCCGCCCGCGTCGCGCAAGACATTCCTGAAGGCGCCTACGTCAACCTGGGCATCGGCCTGCCCACGCTCGTCGCCAACCATCTTCCGGCCGGCCGCGAAGTCATCCTGCACACCGAAAACGGCATGCTGGGCATGGGCCCCGCGCCCGCCAAGGGCGAGGAAGACTACGACCTCATCAACGCCGGCAAGCAGCCCGTCACCGAACAGCCCGGCTGCTCGTTCTTCCATCACGCCGATTCGTTCGCGATGATGCGCGGCGGCCATCTGGACATCTGCGTGCTGGGCGCCTTCCAGGTCTCGCAGCATGGCGACCTGGCCAACTGGCACACCGGCGCGCCCGACGCCATCCCCGCCGTCGGCGGCGCGATGGATCTGGCGATCGGCGCCAAGGACGTTTTCGTGATGATGGAACTGCAGACCCGCGAAGGCCAGAGCAAGCTGGTCGAGGCCTGCACGTATCCGCTGACCGGCGTGCGCTGCGTGTCGCGCGTGTACACGGACGTCGCGGTGTTCGACATCAACAAGGATGGGGTGACGGTCACCGATATCTTTGGCGATATGACCGCCGATGAGCTGCTTCGCCTGACCGGCTTGCCGCTGAAGTTTTCGAACTGAATTCCCTTAATTGCCGCTACACCGCCCCGCGCGCCGGGGCGGCATCATGGAGAGTCCATCATGTTGTTCATGGTTCAAATGCAGGTCAATCTGCCCGTCGACATGCCCGCCGAACGCGCGGACAAACTGAAGGCTGACGAAAAGGCTCTGGCGCAGCAACTGCAGCGCGACGGCAAATGGAAGAGCCTGTGGCGCGTCGTCGGCCGCTACGCCAACGTCAGCATCTTCGACGTCGACAGCAACGACGAGCTGCACACGCTGCTGTCGTCGCTGCCGCTTTTCCCGTACATGGATATCGAAGTCACGGCGCTCGCGCGCCATCCCTCGGCGATCTGACAGGAGCCTCGCATGCCCTACATCATCGAAACTTTCGACAAGCCCAACCACCAGGAAATGCGCCAGCAGCATCGCGCCAAGCACCTGGAATACCTGGACGCCAACAAGCAGCTGCTGCTGGCGTGCGGCGCCAAGCTGCAGGATGACGGCAAGGATGCGGGCGGCGGGCTGTACATCGTCGACGTCGACACGCGCGAAGCCGCGCAGCAATTCATCGATGCCGACCCGTTCGCCCAGGCCGACCTGTTCGACCGCGTGACCATCACCCGCTGGCGCAAAGCCTACGTCGACGGCGTCTGCCACCTGTAATACCCGCGCGGCCGCCTTTTTGCGCGGCCGCCGCTTTCCCCAAAGGAATTCCACATGGCTTACGCCGATCTCAGCCAGGCACGGCTGTTTTACGTCATCGATGGCCCCGCCGATGCGCCGGTCCTCGTGCTCTCCAACTCGCTGGGCACCTGCGCCGACATGTGGGCCCGCCAGATCCCTGAACTGACCAAGCATTTCCGCGTGCTGCGCTACGACACCCGCGGCCACGGCAAGTCGTCGGTCCCCGAAGGCGAATACAGCTTCGAGCAGCTGGGCAACGACGTCGCCGAACTGCTGGCCCATCTGGACATCAAGCGCGCGCACTTCTGCGGCCTGTCGATGGGCGGTCCGACCGGGCTGTGGCTGGCGCTGGCGCGTCCCGAGCTCGTCGGCAAGCTGGTGCTGTGCAACACCGCCGCGCGTATCGGCTCGGCCGAAGGCTGGAGCACCCGCATCGCCGCGGTGGCCGAGCAGACGCTTGAAAAGATGGCGCCCACGCTGGTTGAACGCTGGCTCACCGACGGCTACCGCGCCGCCGAGCCGGGTCTGACGCAAGTGCTGATCGACATGCTGCGCCGCACGCCGGACGCCGGTTACGCCGGCAACTGCGCCGCGCTGCGCGACGCCGACTTCCGCGAGCAGGTGTCCTCCATCACCGCCCCCACGCTGGTCATCAGCAGCACGCACGATCTGGCCGCCACGCCCGCGCAAGGCCAGGAACTCGCGGCCGCCATCCCCGGCGCGCGCTATGTCGAACTGAACACCTCCCACATCTCGAACTGGGAGCAACCGGAAGCCTTCACCCGCGCGGTCGTCGACTTCCTGACGGAGTAAGCCGCATGCAACGCTGGAAGCTTCGGCCCGAAGGCTCGAACTGGGGCGACTTCGGGCCCGACGACCAACTCGGCCGCCTGAACCTCATCACCGAAGAACAGGTCCTGAAGGGCGCGCGCGAGATCCGCGCGGGCAAGACCTTCTGCCTGTCGCTGCCGCTGGACCTGCCCGGCGGCAACGTGCTCAACCCGCGCCGCCATCCGCCGCAACTGAGCCCGACGAAGCTCAAGGACACGCCGTACCTGAACTTTCCGTTGAAGAACGTCAACCCGGACGCGCTCGACGTGCTGAGCGACGACCAGGTGCTGCTGTCGATGCAGTATTCGACGCAATGGGACGCGCTGGCGCACGTGGGCGCGTTGTTTGATGCCGACGGCGACGGCACGCCCGAGCTGCGCTACTACAACGGTTTTCAGGCGGGCGTGGACGTCGTCGGTCCCAACGATGGCGACCACACTGGCTGCGGCTGCAACAGCGGCGGCCCGTCCGCCGCGCTGAAGCTGGGCGTCGAAAACCTGGCGCAAAAGGGCATGCAGGGCCGCGGCGTGCTGGTGGACCTGTTCCGCCATTACGGCCCGGGCCGCACGCTGATCGGCCATGCCGAGCTGATGCACGTGCTGGAAGCGGAGTGGAGCTATCTCAACCGCCCCTCGCGGCTCGAAGAACTCGCCGACAAG
>CBHWAL010000387.1:0-4912 GCA_966111495.1 uncultured Achromobacter sp.
GACCGGCGAGCACGCCGAAGCGCAGCGAGACGCTGTGGCTGGCCTTTCCGCTAGCCCTGTCGACGGCAGCGACGCAGTTAAGCTTCTATCCCGCCAACGTGGGGTATGACGCCGCGCTCCAATGGGTACAAGCGGCCATCGGCGGCGAGCTTTCCGAACCGCTCGGCTACGCCGCGACTTACCTGATGCGCGTGTTCGCGCGGATCGACTCCTCGCCCGCCCTGATGGTCGCGGTGCAAGGATTGCTCGCCGCGCTTGCCGTGGCCCTCGTATTGCGGGAACTGCGCTTTCGCGGCATCCCGGTCTGGAGCGCGGCGGCAGCAGCACTTGTTCTGGCCTTGACGCCGCAATACCCTCTGTTTTTCACCAACCTTGGCAAGGATGCCATCAGCGCAGTCGCTACCCTCTTTTTCAGCTGGGCAGTCATGGCCGCATTTCGCACGCCACGCGGCGCGCGTGTTCCGACGGTCTTGCTGACCTGGGTAGTGTGCTCGGCTTTGGCCGCGGGCCTCATGCGCGGCAACGTCATGCCCGCCATCATGGTCGCGATGCTGTGCGTCCTGATCCTGCTGTACCGGCGCCACGCCAAGCGCGACGCAATCGTGACCGGCGTGGTCTTCCTGGCGCTGGCCATCGCCATTCCCAACGCGCTGTCCACGCTGGCAAAGGCAGAACGCCGGGCGTTCCTTGCTGAGCGCGCCACTGAAGACGTTCCGGAAAGGCCGCCGCGCCTCTTCGCCAATCTGTACATTTACCATCTCTTTGCAGCGTCGGTCGCCAGCGGCGTTCCCATCGACCCAGAGGATTCCGCCCTTTTCTATCGGCTGGCGCCCCGCGAAGCCTGGGCGGATTTCAATTGCCTGATGACGGATACGACGCAAACCTCGGTTTCGCAGAACATCCTGTTGGAAAAGCCTGCATATCTGACATTCCTGTGGAATCACCAGCTCGACCTGGCCAAAGCCGTCGGCAGGATCCTCTTGGCCCACCCCAAGATTCTGTTGGACAGGCAGCTATGCATCACCAGAATGATTTGGCACACCGGCGTGGGTCAACAACCGTTCCAGACGACGGCCGCCCTGGGTATCGACGATCAGGAACGCAGATTTCTGCCACTCGCCGGCCCGCTTCGAAGCCTGATTCCCGCACTGACCGAAACCATCGAGCAGTACAAGTACCAGACCGAGACGGCAAGCTGGTTCTGGCTATTCTGGAAACCCGCGCTTCCGCTGTACGCCGGACTTTTCATCGTCCTGATGTTTGCCGCCCGGACGCGGGACGCCGGGGTCTTGATGGCGGCCGTTGTGCCCGTTGCATCGATTCTTCTGCTGCTCGTGGTGATACCGTTTCCCGCTTATCGCTACGCCTATCCGGCCGTGCTGATGATGATGCTGCTCAGCACACTGGCGTTCGCCCGGCCACGGGACGCTGCCGCTGACGCATGACGCGTTGCCCTCCGGGATGTCATGACGACGGAGCCCGGAGTAGGATGTAACCTGCCCGTGCCCGCTTCTTGACTCGTGATTCCAATTAAAGGCGCCGCGGCTCATCCCCTGGAGGTTGCCATGTACAAACACATTCTCATCCCCATCGACGGATCCAGCCTGGCCAATTCCGGCCTTGAGCAGGCCCTTGCGCTCGCGCGCGAGCTAGGCGCCAGCATCACGGTCCTGACGGTGTACAGCCCGTTCCAGATGCCGTCCATGGAATCCGTGCAGCTCGAAGGCGTGCGGGGCGTCTACGAGAACCAGGCGCGGGAGTTGGCCAGTTCCTATTTGTCCGAGGCCGCGGGCAGGGCCAGCACTGCAGGCGTGGCCTGCGTCACCGAGATGCGCGAGAGCGACTCGCCCTATCAGGTGATTGTCGACGTGGCCATGACGCGCAATTGCGATCTGATCGCCATGTCGTCGCATGGGCGCGGCGGCATGGCCGCCCTGCTGCTGGGCAGCCAGACGCAGAAGGTGCTGGCGCACACCACCCTGCCCGTCCTGGTGTATCGCTGACCTAAACGGCCGCCGCGTAGGTGCCGGGAATGCCGGCGGCGGCCACGCCGCTGCGCAGCGTTTCCTGCGGCAATGATTCGGCCAGCAGCGGCCGCGCCGCAAGTAGCCGGGACAGGTCGACACCCGTGCGAAAACCCATGCTTTCCAGCATGAACACCAGGTCTTCGGTAACGATGTTGCCCGACGCCCCCGGCGCAAACGGACAGCCGCCCAGGCCGCCCAGGCAGGAATCGAAGGCGCGGATGCCTTCATCCAGCCCGGCCAGCGCGTTGGCCAGGCCCAATCCCATCGTGTCGTGCAGATGCAGCTTGGTCAGCCGTGCGCCCACCGCGTCCTGCGCGGCCCGCACCGCCTCGCGCACGCTTGCCGGATGCGCGTAGCCCACGGTGTCGGCCAGCGCGATTTCATCGGCGCCCACGCGCGCCACCGCTGCCGCGACGTCGGCCACGCGCTGCACCGGCACCTCCCCTTCCATCGAACACCCGAACGCCGTGGCAACGGCCGCGTCGACGCGCATCGGCCGCGCCTGCGAGCGGACCCAGTCGACGATGGCGGCCAGCATCTCGACCTGCGCGTCGGTGCCCTTGCCCACGTTGGCGCGGCTGTGCGTGTCGCTGACCGAGACGGGAAACGCCAGCACGTGCGCACCGGCCTCGTAGGCGGCAATGGCGCCCTTGAGGTTGCAGGCCAGTGCACACACCGTCAGCCCGTCGATCTTCAGGACTTCGGGCAGGATGTCGCCCGTGTCCGCCATCTGCGGCACGAGCCGCGGCGACACGAAGCTGCCGACTTCGATTTCGCGCAGGCCGGCATTGGCCAACTGGCGAATCCAGCGCAGCTTGTCGGCGCCCGCCATCATGCCCTTGGCCATCTGCAGTCCGTCGCGCGGGCCGACTTCGCAAAGCCTGACTTCCTGGTTCATGTGCGTTCCCGTGTTGCTATTGCTGGATGACGATGCCGGCGCTCTTGATGGTCTGCTGCGCCTTGCCAATGTCCGACTGGATCAGCGCGGCAAACTGCGCACTGGATATCGGATCGGTCTCAAGTCCCTGCGACGCCAGTGCTTCCTTCACGTCCTGACGCGCCAGCAGCTTGTTGAAGTCGCTGTTCAGGCGCGTGACGATGGCGTCGGGCGTCTTGGCCGGGGCCAGCACCCCGTAGTAGGTCACCACGCTGAAATCCTTGTATCCCAGCTCCGCCACGGTCGGCACGTCGGGCAGGGCCGGATTGCGCTTGGGCGAGGTGACCGCCAGCGCGCGCACCTTGCCCGACTTGATCAGCGTGGCCGCCGACGAGATCGACGAGCCCGCGAACTGCAGAGGGCCGCCCATCAGGTCGGCCAGCGCCGGCGCGGAGCCCTTGTACGGCACATGCTGCATCTTGAAGCCGGCTTCGTGCTGGAGCATCTCCATCGCCATGTGTACGCCCCCGCCGGTGCCCGATGTGCCGTACGAAATCGTGTTGGGCTCCTTCTTGGCCGCCTCGATCACCTGGGGCAGCGTCTTGTAGGGCGAGGCTTCGGCCACCAGCAGCACCATCGGCGTCGTGGCCACCAGCGCTACCGGCGTCAGGTCCTTGACCGGGTCGTAGGCCACTTTCATCAGCAGCGGGATCAGCGTGACGTTGTCGGATTGGCCGATGACGAGGTCATAGCCCTGCGCGGGCGAGCGCGCCGCTTCCGCCAGGCCCAGCGCGGTGCCGGCGCCGGGCTTGTTCTCGGGCACCACCGCCCAGCCGTTCAGTTCATGCAGCTTGGTGCTCATCAGCCGGCCGATGTAGTCGGTGCCGCCGCCCGGCGTGGACGGGATGATGATGCGGATGGGCTTGTTCGGATAGTCCTGCGCGTTGGCGGTACATGCGACGGCCAGTGCGGCCAGCGCAACGAGTTTGCGGATCATGGGTGTCTCCTCTTTGATGGATGTCTTGGCGGTCTGACGCCGCCTCGACAGGATTCGGGCGCTAACGCCCTGGCGTCATGCAATCACTCCCGCGGTGCGCAGGGCGTTGATGCGCGCGGCATCCAGGCCCAGCCCTTGAAGAATGGCGTGCGTCTGCGCGCCTTGGGAGGGCGGATCGAACCGCTTGCCCGCCTTGCGGCCATCGAACTCGATGGGCAAGGCGGCGGCCGAGATCTCGGCGCCGTCCGGCAACCGGGTCGGCAGCAGCGCGCCGCCCGCGTTCAGGTGCGCGTCGTCCAGCAAGTCGTGCGGCTGGCGGATCGGGCCATACGACAGGTTGGCTTCCTCCAGCGCGGCGCACAGCTCGTCGGTCTTCCAAGACTTCAGGATTTCACCGACGCCCGGCACCAGCCAGGAACGCGCGGCTTCGCGGTCGACGGCGGTGGCAAGGCGCGGATCCGCGGCCCATTCAGGCGGCAGGAATTTCTGCGCGAAGTTGCGCCATTGCGCATCGCCCACCACCGCGACGAACACGCGGCCGTCGGCGGTCTCGAAGACGTCGTACACGCCCCATGGCGGCTTGCGCTCGGCGCCCATCGGTTTGGGCGCCGTGCCCGTCAACTGGAATTGCGCGATGAACTGGGCGACCAGCAGCAGATTGTTTTCAAAGAGCCCGGACCGCACATGGCGCCCGCGGCCGGTGGCGTGACGGTCATGCAGCGCGGCCAGCGCGCCCACCACACCGAACGTGCCGCCCAGGATGTCGTTGACCGACGCCGCCACCCGCTGCGGGGTGTCCGCGCCGCCGTTGATGTACGCGAGTCCGCCCATCATCTGCACCACTTCGTCCAGCGCCGTGCGGTGTTTGTACGGACCGGACAGAAAACCCTTGAGCGAGACGTAGATCAGCCCCGGATTCTCGGCCGACAGCGATTCGTAATCGAGCCCGTATTGCGCGAGGCTGCCGTCGCGGAAATTCTCGACGATCATGTCGGTCTGAAGCGCCAACTG
>CBHWAL010000388.1:0-4901 GCA_966111495.1 uncultured Achromobacter sp.
CGCTGGACGCCGTCAACGGCTTTCGCGACAAGCCGGCGGGCACGCTCAGGCTGAATGTGCCGCTCAGCGCGGCCAAGCTGGTGCTGCCTGCCATCGTTCCCGGCTTTCTGGCCGCGTATCCCGACATCCGTCTGGAAGTGGTGGCCGAAGAGAGCTTCGTCGACGTGCTGGCCGCCGGCTGCGACGCGGGCATCCGCTACGACGACCGGTTGGAACAGGACATGATCGCCGTGCCCATCGGCCCCCGCGTGCAGCGCTTTGCAGCCGGCGCCTCGCGGGCGTACCTCGATCAGCGGGGGCGTCCCGCGCATCCCGAAGACCTGATGCGGCACGCCTGCCTGCGCGGCCGCTTTCCCAGCGGCGCGATGCCCGCATGGGAATTCGAGCAAGGCGGGCAATCCGTGCGCATTGACGCGTCGGGGCCCTTGGTCGTGCAGATCGGCGGCGCGGTCGACCTCGCCGTGGACGCGGCCATCGCGGGGGCGGGCGTCATGTATCTGTTCGAGGACTGGCTGCGTCCGCACTTTGAAAGCGGCGCGCTGGAGCCCGTGCTGGAGCCGTGGTGGCCGCGGTTTTCAGGGCCCTTTCTTTACTACTCCGGACGCCGCCTGGTGCCGTCGCCGCTGAAGGCGCTGATCGATTTCATCAAGGCGCGGCCAGTCGCCTGAGCGCACGGCGCGGCCGCTTTCCAGCGCGCGCGGCCGTTTCCCAAAGCGGCGAGCACCGCCTCGCGGGCCCGCGTCGTTTGATGCACAATCGCCCCATGCACCTGGATCCCGAAGACCTCGCCAAGATCACGTCCCTGACGCTCGCCCATTACGAAGAGAACGCCGATTCCTTCCAGGCCGGCACGCGGGACCACGATGTCAGCCAGAACATCGCCGCCTTGCTGCGGCACATCGACGGCGAGCCGCCTTACGACATTCTGGATCTGGGGTGTGGCCCGGGACGCGATCTGAAGACATTCCTGGCGATGGGGCACCGGCCCGTGGGTCTGGACGGCACGCCGCGCTTCGTGGAAATGGCGCGCGCGGCAAGCGGGTGTGAAGTCTGGGAGCAGGACTTCCTGCGGCTCCAGCTGCCCGGTGCGCGATTCGATGGCATCTTCGCCAACGCCGTGCTCTTTCATGTGCCGGGGCAGGAGCTGCCGCGCGTGTTGCGGGAGCTGCAGGCTGCGCTGCGGCCACGCGGCGTGTTGTTCAGCTCCAATCCCCGGGGCGGCAACCAGGAAGGGTGGAATCGCGGACGCTATGGCGCGTATCACGATCTTGAAGGCTGGCGCGCGCTGATGCAGGCCGCCGGATTTGAAGAGCTTGAGCATTACTACCGGCCCGACGGATTGCCCCGCGAGCAACAGCCGTGGCTGGCGAGCGTGTGGCGGCGCCAGGACTAGCGCCGCGTTGCGCCTGCTTCTCGAACCTCCAGGTTTCTAGGACCAGTACGAGCATTCCAGAAATCTGGCTCTTTTTTGGTTCTCATCCGATATCCCTGCACGTATCGGCTCGCTAGACTCGAACCCTCTCCATAGCTGTTCATCAAGCAATGCGACGCCGCGGGCTCTGTCTCAGGGCGCGCCGTCTTCGCACGCACCCTTTGAATATGAAAATCAATTCCTTGAAATCGTGTTTGCTTGCAGCGCTATGCCTTGCGGCTGCGGGAGCGCATGCACAAAGCTACACGTTGACCATCACGGGCAAGGTCACCACCCAGCCGTGCGCGATGACCGCGGATGCCGTGCCCTTGGGCGACGTGCCCTTGTCCGAATTTGTCAGCGCCAATCAGCCGGCGGCTTCCTACAACAGGAGCTTCGACGTGCGGCTCAGCGGTTGTGATTTCAACACCTTGTCGTCTGCTTCGCTCAAATTCAATGGAACGATGGCGGGCAACAACGGCGTTCTTGCGCTGACTTCCCTGGCCGGCGCCGCGGAAGGAATCGGCGTGCAGATCGTGACCAACGATTGGAGCCACGGACAAAACGGACGGATCATCAAGTTCGATGGCAGCGAAAGTTATAGCTTCAGCATCAGCTCAAAAAAAACCACGTTCGGATTCTTGGCCAACTATATCCGCGCACCCAACGCGGCGACGCGCAAGGCGGGAATCGCCAATGCCACGGCGACCGTGACTCTGACCTATGCATGAGCCTTTGCAACGCGTCTGCGTTGATCACCCCATGAACCTCTCTAGATCAATTCTCTGGGCAATTGCCCTCTGTGCGGCGGCCGGTACCACCAGCGCGCAAACCACCGTTTCCGTATCGGGAAGAATCACGGCGACCCCCTGCACGATTTCAACCACGCCAGTCAACATGGGCAAGGTGCCGTTCAATGACATTGTCAATAATGGCGGCATCTCTCCGCAGAAGTACGAGAAGGAGGTGTCCATCAAATTCGAGGGGTGCCGGCTCAGCTCCTTGAACTCGGCGTCCTTGAGTTTCCTGGGCCCGATGTCGAATAACCGGCCATTCGTGCTGGCGCTTGCCAGCGGGGCAGGCGCGGCGGAAGGGTTTGGCATTCGACTGACGACCAATGATCTGGTGCACGCGCCGACGCAACGGACAGTGGACTTCACATCCAGCACCGCGTATCCCATCAATGTCAGTTCGAATCAGGCCACGTTCGGCTTTCGCGCCAGCTATGTCGTCAGCGGCTCTCCCACCACGAAGCCGGGCGTCGCCAATGCGACGGCCACCGTTACCGTGACGTATTCCTGAGCGGGGCCGCAACGACGGCCAAGTTAGTACTCGTCTGATGGAAGCAGGGCCCTCTGTCCCGCACACTGGGTCCTGTGGTGCTCCCGTGCCCTGACGCGGCATCGCGCCTCGCAGAGCGGCGCGCCTTACTTCCATCGAATATGAACATCCTACAAATTACCCGGCGGGAATCCGGTCTTCCCGCCGTATTCAATCGCGCGCAGTTGGCGGCCATCGCCGTGGGCGCGGTGATCAGCTATGGCCTGATTTCCGGCAGCGTGCTTCCCCTGATGGTGGCCGGGCCTGCCGCGTTATTGAGCTACCTGGTGGCTGCCGTGCTGGCCATGCGGCTGATGCGTTGCCTGTCGGAGATGACCGCCGACCATCCCACGCCGGGCGCGTTCGGCACTTACGCCGAAGCCTATTTGGGCGAGCGGGCGGGTTTCGTGGTGCGGGCGGCCTATGTCGCTGCCGTGATCGGCATCGTTGGCACGGAAATCGCGCTTCTGGAATCCGTACTCGCGGGATGGCTGGCGCCGGTTCCGCCCGCGCTGGCCGTCGCCGGTCTCCTGGCGCTTCTGAATCTCTTGCATTTGGCGGGTGCCGCCGCGTTTGCCCGGGTGGAGTTCGTGCTGACGGCGCTCAAGGCATTGGCGCTGATCGCGCTGATCTCGTTGACGGGCTACGAGGCCCTGACTTCGACGCCGGATTCGGCCGAGGCGCTGCAGACCGCCACCGCCGACATTGCCCAGTACCTGGATGCACCGTCGATGTGGGAGGCATTCGCCATTGCGGCGCTCGGGTTTATCGGCATTGAGGTGTTGTCGGCCGCCGGCGCCGAAACGCAAGCGTCGTCTTGCGAGATCCGCCGCTGGATGCGGCGGTCAACCGGCATCGTTGCGATGTTGGTGGTGGCAAGCGTGGCGGCTGCGGCCTGGGTCCAGTGGCATTACATCGCTCCGATGAACACGCCGCCGTTCATGCATCTGCTTCACATTGCGGGGTTGCCGGGCGCACGACAGCTATTCTCGGTGCTGATGCTGGTGACCGTGGTATCGGTCCTGAATTGCCAGATCTATGGCGGCTCCCGAATGCTGTTCAGCATGGCGCGAGCCGGTCAGGCGCCAGCAAAGCTGGGCCATATCCGCCGGGGCGGCCTTGGCTTGGCCGTCACCGCCACCGTGCTGATGGCCGCTACGGTGTATGGGTTCTACAAGCTGTTTCCCGCTGAGGTATACCGCGTGGTGACCGCCATTGCCATCACAGGCCTGATGGCGGTGTGGGCGGCGATTTTCATGGCGTACGCATGTTATCGGCGCCGCGCTGCGACCAGCCATAAGCGCGAAAAGAAGACGGCAGCCTGGCCGGTCTGGGGTGGGGCGTTGACGATGGCGGCGATCGCCATTTCCACATTGGGCATGGAGTTGTTCGCCCCGACGCTGCATTACGGCCTTCCATTTCTGTTGCTGCTTTGGATGATTGGATACGCGCTGCATCGCGCGCGGTCTTCAAAGTGTGGTCTTTTTACTCCAGTGCTGGCCGATTCCAATCGCAATATTCCAGGCGAAAACGACTGAGAAAACACGGATGTTTGCAGTGTTTAGGACGAGTCCTAGTTTGCGAATGCTCCGGCTGATTAATTCGTTCTGGACCTATTCAACCGGCCTGATGCCAACGCTAAGATTTCATCACGCTCAAATTCAGGGCGAAGCAAGGCGAAAAAAAGCCCTTTCGTGAAATTAATAAATCGAGCAAATGGAATGAGCAAGTTAGGTATCTGGGTTGATTTTGAAAGGAAGATCGTGTGCTCCGAATTGCGCCGTCAGGACCTTATATCCGTATCGGATTGGGCCTACGACGCAAGTGACTGCGCACAGCGGTTTTCCCCATTGTCGTACCAGGGATACCGCCTCTGGGCAGTGCCGTGTCTGCGGATGATGCGCAAGCGTCCAATGCTGTCGCGGCTGCTAGCCAGCGCCGTACGTGGGATGGTGGCCGATATCAAATATCAGCGAGGTGTGAATAACAGACCGCACATCATGGGTTTGATTATTCGGCGAGGTCTGTTTTGGCCCGCCAACTTGTTAATGGGTGGTTTGGTGGTGATTGCGCGGGTCGGTATGTCAACGCGCGAACGCAATGCCACGGCATTCGGCTTCGGTGGTTAATCCACGATTGTTTGTTTGTTCAACGATTCAATTAAAAACAG
>CBHWAL010000389.1:0-4899 GCA_966111495.1 uncultured Achromobacter sp.
CGCCCGCCGTGATCGCCGCCACCTACGCGGTGCACGGCGCGGCCTGCCTGTCCGTGCTGACCGACGTGCAGTTCTTCCAGGGCTCGCACGACCACCTGCGCCAGGCGCGGGCCGCGTGCGCGCTGCCGGTGCTGCGCAAGGACTTCGTGATCGATCCCTACCAGATCGTCGCCGCGCGTGCGATGGGCGCCGACTGCGTGCTGCTGATCGTCGCCGCGCTCACCCCCGCGCAACTGCGCGACTACGAAACGCTGGCGATCGAACTGGGCATGGACGTGCTGGTCGAGGTGCACGACGCCCAGGAGCTGGACGTCGCGCTCACGCTCAAGACGCCGCTCTTGGGCATCAACAACCGCAACCTGCGCACGTTCGAGACCAGCCTGCAGACCACGCTGGACCTCCTGCCGCGCATCCCGGCCGGCAAACGCGTGGTGACCGAAAGCGGCATCCTCAAGCCGGAAGACGTGAAGCTGATGCGCGACCACAAGGTCGACGCCTTCCTGGTGGGCGAAGCGTTCATGCGCGCCAAGGATCCGGGTGCGGAACTGGCGCGTCTGATCGGCTGATCCCCGGCGGCGCGTTCCTGCGCCGGTTATTTGGGCCGCGCCAAGCCCAATGCGGCGGCGCGCCGGTACACCGTGCTGCGGTGCACGCCCAACGCACGCGCCGCTCGGCTGACGCTGCCGCCGTTTTCGGCCAATGCGCCGCGGATGGCGGCATCCGTCATGGCGTGCAGATCGCCGCTTGCGCTGGCCGCTGCGGACGCTGATGCTGCAGCGCCGGACGCATCCGCTTCGATCTTCGGGGCGCTCGCTGCACCGCGCAATTCCGCGGGCAGCATGTCGGCATCCACCCTGCCCGCCGGTCCCGCCAGCACATGCAACGTGCGCAGCACCGACGCCAGTTGGCGGTAATTGCCTGGCCACCAATACGCTGCGAGAACGGCTTCGATGAGGGGTGGCAACGCGGGACCCGCGCCTTGCGCCGCCCACAGGTCACGCAGCAATTCCAGGCGATCGGCCCGCGCACGCAAGGGCTCGAGCGTGACGGTGTATTCGGCAATCCGGAAGTACAGGTCAGGACGCACCGGTGCGTCCGGCCCTTGATGCGCAAGCGGCCGATGCGTGGCGCATACCAAGGTGAAGTCCACCGGCACGGGCCTTGCCGCGCCCAGTGGCGAGACCTCGCGCGTCTGCAGCACGCGCAGCAGGCGAGATTGCAGCAGCAGCGGCATGTCGCCGATCTCGTCCAGAAACAGCACGCCGCCATGCGCCTGCCGCAGCAGGCCCTTGCTGCCCTGGCGGCGCGCGCCGGTGAAGGCGCCGTCTTCGTAGCCGAACAATTCCGATTCGATCAGGCTTTCCGGCAAGGCGGCGCAGTTGACCGCCACGAAGGGGCCTGCCGCGCGTTGGCCGCGCGCGTGGATCTGCCGCGCAAACACCTCCTTGCCCACACCCGTTTCGCCCTGCAGCAGAATCGACACGCCGGCGTCCGCCAGATGCACGGCGCGCGCCAGCGCGCCAAGCGTCGCCGCATCGAAGCTGGGGGCCGGCGTTCTTGCAAGTGCGCCTGGCGCGCGCGAGGCGGGTGCGGCGGGCGGTTGCGGCGCCCGCGTGCGCGGCTGGCGCAGCCGCGCGTGATAGACCGCGCCTGTTCGTGTGTGCACCCTGCCCGTCGCATCCGGGCATCGTTCGATGCCGCCGTCAAACACGTCTGCGTAGCGGTACACGCCCAGCGCAGTCGCCGCCAGTGCCAGCGCCTGCAGCGCGCGCCGGTTCGCGCCGATGAGCAGGTCGCCCTGGAAGGCCAGCAACGCTTCGCCGGGCTCGCCCAGCCCCGCGGGGTCGGCGTGCAGGCGCAGCACCGTGCATTGTTCATAGGCGCTTTCGAACAATTGATGTTCGATGCGGTCCACCGCCCCGCGCACCAGCGCCAGCACATCGGGGCGCACGTCGCGGGCCTGGCTGGATAGATCGAGCACACCGAGGGTGCGGCCTTCGCTGTCGGTGATGGGGACGGCCGCGCAGGTCAGGATGCGGTTGGGTTCGAAATAGTGTTCGGCGCCGTGCACGGCGATGGGCCGGCCTTCGACCAGCGCGGTGCCGATGGCATTGGTGCCGGCGGCGGCTTCGTCCCACGGCGCACCGGGCATCAGGGCCACGCGCGAGGCGCGATGCGCAAAACCCGTGTCGCCATCGGAGTCCAGCACCAGGCCCTGCGCGTCCGACAGGATGACAAGGTTGCCGCTGCCGCCGGCCTGACGGCGCAGATAGGCGATGGCGGGCTCGGACAGACGGCGCAGCGCTTCGTTGCGCTGCTGGGCCTCGCGCAGTTCGCCCTGCGTCATGAGCTCGGCGCGGCGCACGCCACGCATGTCGAAGCCCAGGTCGGCGCAGCGGCGCCAGGAACGCAGGATGGGTTCGGCGACCATGCCGCCGGGCACCGCGCCCTGCTGGTTAAAGAGCAGCCGCGCCTGCGTCAGCGTCTGCCGACCGGAGTGAGAAGCCATGTATGTCTCCTAGGACCGGCGTTCTGCGACGCCTGTGCTGCGACACCTGTTGCGCGACATCGTCGCGGATTGCGACATCGAAAAACTACTTTCGCACGCGTGCGGCGGGCTGTCCAGCCGGGATGCCCCGACTGGCATGCGTTTTGCTTGATACCGGACAGGCAGTCCACTGCCGCCATTCCAACGATACGGAGACAAGCATGGATATCGCGACCCGCGTTACCCCGGAGACCTACGGCACCCGCCTGGACCTCAAGACGCAGTACGACAATTTCATCGACGGCAAATGGCAGTCGCCCGCGGATGGCGAATACTTCGACAACGTCACGCCGGTCACGGGCCAGACCCTGAGCCGCAACGCGCGCTCGAAGGAGCGCGACATCGAATTGGCGCTGGACGCCGCGCACCGCGCCGCGCCGAAATGGGGTTCGACCCCGGCCGCCGAACGCGCCCGCATGCTCATGAAGATCGCGGACGTGATGGAAGCCAACCTGGAACGCCTGGCCACGGCGGAAACCTGGGACAACGGCAAGCCCATCCGCGAAGCCCGCGCCGCCGACATTCCGCTGGCCATCGACCACTTCCGCTATTTCGCCTCGTGCATTCGCAGCCAGGAAGGCGGGCTGTCCGAGATCGACCACGACACCGTGGCTTACCACTTCAACGAACCGCTGGGCGTGGTCGGTCAGATCATCCCGTGGAACTTCCCGATCCTGATGGCCGCGTGGAAGCTTGCGCCTGCGCTGGCGGCGGGCAATTGCGTGGTGCTGAAACCCGCCGAACAGACGCCGCTGGGCATCCTGCTGCTGATGGAACTGATCGGCGACATCCTGCCGCCGGGCGTCGTGAACGTGGTGACCGGCTTTGGGCTGGAAGCGGGCAAGCCGCTGGCATCCAGCAAGCGCATCGCCAAGATCGCCTTCACCGGCGAGACCACCACCGGCCGGCTGATCATGCAGTACGCGTCGCAGAACATCATCCCCGTCACGCTTGAACTGGGCGGCAAGTCGCCCAACATCTTCTTTGCGGACGTGGCCGCGCAGGACGACGACTTCCTGGACAAGGCGGTCGAGGGTTTCGTCATGTTCGCACTGAATCAGGGCGAAGTGTGCACGTGCCCCAGCCGCGCGCTGATCCAGGAATCGCTCTACGACAAGTTCATGGAACGCGCCCTGAAACGCGTGGCCGAGATCAAGCAGGGCAACCCGCTGGACGCCGACACCATGTTGGGCGCGCAGGCGTCCACCGAGCAGCTCGAGAAGATTCTTTCCTACCTGGACATCGGCAAGCAGGAAGGCGCGGACGTGCTGGCGGGCGGCTCGCGCGCGCAGATGCAGGGCGGGCTGGAAGGCGGCTATTACGTGCAGCCCACGGTGTTCAAGGGCCACAACAAGATGCGCGTGTTCCAGGAAGAAATCTTCGGGCCGGTCGTGGCGGTCACCACGTTCAAGGACGCCGATGATGCGCTGGCGCTGGCCAACGACACGCTATACGGCCTGGGCGCCGGCGTGTGGTCGCGCGATGCCAACACGTGCTATCGCATGGGCCGCGCGATCAAGGCGGGACGCGTGTGGACCAACTGCTATCACGCCTATCCGGCGCACGCGGCATTCGGCGGCTACAAGCAGTCGGGCATCGGGCGTGAGAACCACAAGATGATGCTCAACCACTATCAGCAGACGAAGACCCTGCTGGTGAGCTATTCGCCGAAGAAGCTGGGGTTCTTCTGATCTGCCAGGCTTGATCTGCCAGGCTTGATTTGCCTATCCCACGCCGCTTGCGCGGCCAACCCAGCGCGCCGGGTCCGCCCGGCGCGCCCGCTAGGAATCCCGCCATGCCAGAGCACACGCCACGCGTGGTTGCGACCGACGAGGCGCGCCACCTGATCGACACCCTGCGCGCCAAACACGGGCCGCTGATGTTCCACCAATCCGGCGGTTGCTGTGACGGCAGCTCGCCCATGTGTTATCCACAGGGCGAGTTCATGGTGGGCGGCTCGGACGTGCTATTGGGCGATCTGGAAGGCTGCCCATTCTGGATCGGTGAAGACCAGTTCGCTTACTGGGAACACACCCAGCTCGTCATCGACGCCGTGCCCGGACGCGGCGGAGCGTTTTCGCTGGACAGCGCGGAGGGCAAGCGGTTTCTCTTGCGTTCGCGGCTGTATTCCGACGACGAGTGGGCGAATGTCGGGCCGGTGACGAAGGGATAGCGCGCCTTATCCGCGCTTGCCGTGGCAGCCGCCCTTGGACAGGGTGTCGTCCTGAAGGCCGGCGCGTTCGGCCTGTTTCCACTGGAAGGACACCCGCCGGATGCGGGCGGCGCGAAATTGCGTGAACGAGCGGCCGCCCGGCATGGGCGCGCCGCGATAGGCGCTGCTTGCGTTTTTC
>CBHWAL010000390.1:0-4882 GCA_966111495.1 uncultured Achromobacter sp.
GCCGAATAGATCTGCTGGGAATGCGTGGCGCCATCGCGTTCAAGCGCGCCGCCGCCCGGCAGGCTGCCCTGCCACGACGCCATCACGGTGCTCGCGCCCGTACGCCAGGCGGCACCCCCCATCACGCCATGCACCGTGCTGCCCGGAAAATACACGCGCTGCCCGGGTGACGGCACCGCCGGGATGGTGGAGCCGTTGCGCATCACTGACCAGCCGGCGTAGAGCGTGAACGCGTCCACCGTCGCACGGCCCGCCAGCGTGTAGGCGTACGGCCGGCGGTCGGACCCCGCCCTGGTCATGGCGGCCGACTGCACCGTCCCATCCGCCCAGCTCGCGCCCTCGTACGTCGCGGCGATCGAATAGCCAGGCTGGTCGAACACAAGCGCGGCGCTGTACAGCTTGTTGGTGGACGCGGTCTGAAATCCGCCGCCCCCGTCGTAATCCAGGCTGGCGTCCACGCCCGCGCGCAGGCCGCCCACGGATGGACTCCAGTACGCCACCGTGTTGTCGGCGCGATTGGCGTTATACGGCAGCAGCGCGGTCTGCGCGCCCGTGATCAGATACGACGCCAGGAACGCATCGTAGTCCGACAGCGTGGCGGACGACACCGAGGTCTGCCGCCCCAGCCGCAGATCGCCGAAACCGCCCGACACGCCCACCCACGCCGCGCGTCCGAACAGGCGTCTGCCTTGCGCCGAGTTGCCGTTGGTGGCCAGAAAGCCGCTTTCCAGCTGGAAGTTCGCGCGCAGGCCGTTGCCCAGGTCTTCGCTGCCGCGCAGGCCCCAGCGCGAGCCGGACTGCACGCCCGACTGCATATTGATGGCCGTGCCGCGCTCCTGCGTGGAAAAACCCGCGATGCTCAGGTCGACGACGCCATATAACGTCACCGCGTTCTGCTGCGCGTCGGCCGCCCATGGCGCCATCAATGCCGCGACGCCGGCGGCAAACTTGCGTACTGCCATCACCTGCCTCACAGGTATTTGAGCCAGGCGATATCGCGACGCGCCGCCTTCAGGCGTCCAAACCAGCGCACGGGCCAGAACAGCGCCACGGCCAGCAGGATCGAGATCAGCCACACCGCCCCCATGCCGTCCACGCCAAAGTATTTGCCCTGGTTCAGGCCCCAGATGGCTTCGCCGCCCAGGTACAGGGCTTTCAACACATACAGGTGCACAAGGTAGAAGAACATGGGCGCGGCGCCAAAGACGCACAGCGCGCGCACCCAACCCGCCGATTGGGCGCGCTCGATCAGCACCAGCAGGCACAGTCCCAGCCCCAGCGTCAGCAGCAGGAACATCAGCGACGGCGGATATTTGGTAATGTTCACAAAGCTCATGACGGTATGCAGCGTGTCGTCTTGCACCGCCCACTTCTGCGACTGCCCATAACCATTGAACGCCCGCAGGATCACAAAGCCCGCCACCGCCGCCAGCCCGGCCGTCCATAGACGGCGCTGACGCACGGCCGCGTCCGAGCCCGGCTGGAACCACGGGCCGGCCGCATACCCCAGCGCAATCACGCCGATCCACGGCAGCAACGGATACGACGTGCGCAGGCGCAGCGTGTCGCTCACCTCGATCCAGCCGCGATCATGCAGCACTGCCCAAGGCACGTGCATGACGTGACCCGCGGCAAAGTGCACGGCATCCAGCGCGTTGTGACCCGCGACCAGCAGCACCCCCACGACAACCAGCGCCCAGCGCGGCAACCACAGCAAGGCCGCCAGCGACAGCATGGACAGGCCGATCACCCAGATCACCTGCAGATACACGACGGACGGCGGAAACTGAAAGGTCCACGCGAAGTTCACCACGATGACTTCGAGCGCGATCAGGAATGCGCCCCGCTTGGCCAGAAACGCGGCCGTGGCGCCGCGGTCACCGGCCTTTGCGCCGTACAGCCAGGCCGACAGGCCCGTCAAAAAGACGAACACCGGCGCGCACAGATGCGCCAGCAGGCGCGAGAAGAACAGATCCGGCGGCGTGGCGGACACGTCCATCGGATCGCCGACCTGGTGATGCAGGAAGAAGGTTTCGCGCACATGGTCGAGCAGCATGATGACGATAACCAAGCCGCGCAGGGCGTCGATGGAACGCAGCCGGGTGACGGCGGGAGAGGAGATAAGAGAAGCCATGTAGGAATGCGGGAGATGCGTGAAATGCAGGCAGCACGCCGGAGGGCGCGCCGCGCGAAAAAGGCGGAATAGTAATGTAATAACATTACTATTCCAAGACAAATCGACCGCTTTTTTCAAGTCCGCAAATCACGCCGGCCCGTGTAAACACTTGCAGCGTCAACCCTTTCCGCGTCTTAACAGGATCTTGAGACGCGCCTCCCTAGAATCCGGAACGATTCTCATTGAGGCACACAAGATCGCCATGGCGCAACAACAAAAAACGCAATCACAGGGCGCATTTGCCCTGAAAACCCTGGGCATGGCGCTTGGGGCCGCCGCCTCCACGCAGGCCCACAGCCAAACACCGCCGGCAGACAACGCGGTGCTGCTGGCGCCCGTCACCGTACAGGCCGACGCCCCGCCCTTCAAGGCGGACCGCGTGCAGTCCGGCAAATTCACCGAGCCGCTGCTCGACACCCCGCAAAGCATCACCGTCGTGCCGCGCGCGGTGCTGGAGGAGCAACAGGCCAAGAGCCTGCAGGACGTGCTGCGTAACGTGCCGGGCATCACGTTCAGTTCCGGCGAAGGCAATCTCGGCTGGGGCGACATGTTCACGATCCGCGGGTTTTCGGCGGAACAGAGCATCACCGTGGACGGCATCCGCGACGCGGGTCTGTCCAGCCGCACCGACATCTTCAACCTGGAGCAGGCAGAGGTCTTCAAGGGCACGGGGTCCATCGAATCCGGCATCTCGGCCGTGGGCGGTAGCGTCAACCTCGCCAGCAAGGAAGCCCGGCTGGGCTCGTTCTACAAGATGTCCGGCGGTTTGGGCACGGACCATTACCGGCGCATCACCGCCGACCTGAACCAGGAACTGACGGACAGCGCTGCCCTGCGCGTCAACCTCATGCGCCACCACAACGGCGTGGCCGAGCGCGACGTGACGGAGTTCGACCGGTCTGGCGTGGCGGCGTCGCTGGCGATGGGCCTGGGCTCGCCCACCCGCATCACCGTCAACTACCTGCATCAGGAAGACGACAACATCCCCGACGGCGGCGTGCCGATCCAGCGTGGCACCGGCGGCACGCGCATGCCGAATGTGGCGCGCAACGCCTGGTACGGCGATCCGGGTCTCTACACGGAGCAGACGCGCACCGATCAGGCCACGATGAAGGTCGAACATGACTTCACCCAAGCGGCGCGCCTGACCAACATCAGCCGCTGGCAGCAGACCGACCGCATCGGCGTGCTGAGCCCGGCGCGCTTCAATTCCACGTCGCGCACCTCGTACGGCTACGTGGGCGCCGGCCCGCTGGTGCAAAGCGCGGATGGCATCGCGTCGTACAGCGGCTTCACGCCGCTGCGCGATCCTTCGCCCTATGCCCAGATGCGCGGCAACGACTTTGGCACGTCCAAGCGCTACACCATCCTGGCCAACCAGACCAACCTGAATCTGGACTTCCATACGGGCGGCATCAAGCATGCCGTGGTGACGGGCGTGGAGTTCTACAAGGAAACCTACGGTGACCATGCGCGCACGATTCGCGCGCCGTCGGTCAATCCGGTGATCGACCTGCGCGATACCGGCGGCACGAACATGGGCGGCGTGGACACCTTGAAGGGCGATTCCGGCAACAAGGCCGAAGTCTTCAACGCCGGCCTGTATGCCGCGGACACCGTGACGTTCAATCCGCAATGGATGCTGCAAGGCGCCTTGCGCTACGACCGCTACCGCGTCACGCAGACGGCGGGCGCCGCCACGCAACGCGTCACCGACGGGGCCTTCAGCGGCCGCATCGGCCTGACCTACAAGCCCGTGGAGAACGGTAGCGTCTACGTGTCGTACAGCCAGGCCGCGCAACCGTCGGCGATGGGCGCGTCCACCAACAACAACATCTACGGAGCCACCGGCTCCGACACCTACAAGCCGGCCGTCGCCCGCACGTGGGAACTGGGCACGAAGTGGGACGTGGCGGGCGGCGACCTGTCGCTGACGGGCGCAATCTTCCGCACGGAACTGACGGATTCGTGGGAATACGGCGACGACACCACGGACGTGGTGCGCGCCCTGCCCGCCAAGCGCGTGGACGGGATCGAGCTGGGCCTGTCGGGCAACATCACGCCGCGCTGGTCCGCCTTTGCCGGCGTCAGCGCCATGAAGAGCCGCATCACCAAGGGCGCGAACCAGGGCGAAGAAGCCAAGAACGTACCGGACCTGACGTTCAACCTGTGGACCACGTACGCGGCCACGGAAGACCTGTCGCTCAGCTACGGCGCGCAGTACGTGGGCAAGCGCCGCTATACGGACAACAAGTACGTCGGCGGCAAGAACAACAACAGTTCCACGGTGTCCGGTCCCTACGGCACGCATCCTGTGTGGGTACGCGACGACGAGAAGGCGCCGTCCTACTGGCTGCATTCCGTGGCGGCGCGCTACCGGCTGAACAAGAACGTGACGCTGGGCGTGAACGTGGACAACCTGTTCAACAAGTTCTATTACAGCCGCATCGGGGCATCGCTGGACGGCTTCCAGCTGTACGGTGTGCCGGGCGCGGGACGCACGGCCATGTTCACGGCCGACGTCGCCTTCTAAGCCGAAGGGGCCGGCGCAGGTCCGGCCAGGTCCACGCGGAACTGGCTGCCCTGCCCGGAGCGCGACTGCAGCGACACGCGCCAGCCCTGGTGCTCGCAAATGCGTTGCACCAGGGACAAGCCCAGCCCCAGGTTGCCGTCGTCCGGCTGATCGCCGCGCACGAAGGGATTGAA
>CBHWAL010000391.1:0-4834 GCA_966111495.1 uncultured Achromobacter sp.
TGCAATTGCAGGGCTTTGACGAAGAACAGACCGGCGAGGAAACCGCCTGGAACGCGTGGTACGAAGGCGAAGCCAAGACCTGCACGCAGTGCGACGGCCAGCGGCTGAACCGCGTGGCGCGCGCCGTGCGCTGGCGCGACAAGTCGATTGCCGAACTGGCCTCGCTGCCGGTGTCGGACGCGCACACCTTCTTTACCGGATTGGTGGCGCGCGGCCGCGAAGGCGAGATCGCCCGCGACATCCTGGCCGAGATCCGAGGCCGCCTGAACTTCATGCAGGAAGTCGGCTTGAACTATCTGGCGCTGGACCGCGCCGCCCCCACGCTGTCCGGCGGCGAGGCGCAGCGCATCCGGCTGGCCGCGCAGCTTGGCTCCAACCTGCAGGGCGTCTGCTACGTGCTGGACGAGCCCACCATTGGCCTGCATCCGCGCGACAACCGCATCCTGCTGGACGCGCTGGCGCGGCTGGAAGGCAACGGCAACACGCTGGTGGTGGTCGAGCACGACGACGACACCATCCGCCGCGCCTCGCACGTCATCGACATCGGGCCGGGCGCGGGCATCCGCGGCGGCCGCGTGGTGGCGCAAGGCACCGTGCAGGACGTGATCGACGCGCCCGAATCCGTGACCGGCCGCTACCTGAAGACGCCGCTTGCGCATCCGCTGCAAGGCCGCCGTCCGGTTGAGGCCGACACGCCCATGATCGAAATCCGCGGCGCGCGCCTGCACAACCTGCGCAGCGTCGACGCGCGCATCCCGGTGGGCCGCCTGAGCGTGGTGACCGGCGTGTCGGGGTCGGGCAAGTCGACGCTGGCGCGCGAAGTGCTGCTGGACAACCTGACGCAGGCCGTCTCGCAAGGCAAGGCGCCGGGCTGGGCGGGCTGCGAAAGCATCACGGGCTGGGAAGCCATCGACCGCGTGCTGGAAGTGGACCAGACGCCCATCGGCAAGACGCCGCGTTCGTGCCCGGCGACCTACGTGGGCTTCTGGGACGATGTACGCAAGCAGTTCGCCGACACCCGCGAGGCCCGCATGCGCGGCTGGACGGCGGCGCGCTTCTCGTTCAATACCGGCGACGGCCGCTGCCCGATCTGCGAAGGCCAGGGCATGCGCACCATCGAGATGAACTTCCTGCCCGACGTGAAGGTGCCGTGCGACGCCTGCAACGGCGCGCGCTTTAACAACGACACGCTCAGCGTGCAGATGCGCGGCAAGAACGCCGGCGAGCTGCTGTCCATGGAAGTGGACGACGCCATCGGCTACTTTGCCGCCCATCCCAAGATCCATCGTCCGCTCCAGCTGATGCAGGACGTGGGGCTGGGGTACCTGACGCTGGGCCAGCCGTCGCCGACGCTGTCGGGCGGCGAGGCGCAGCGCATCAAGCTGGTGACCGAGCTGTCCAAGGCGCGGCTGACCGACGGCCTGATCAAGACCGGCCGCGCTTCGCGCATCCCGCACACGCTGTACGTGCTGGACGAGCCGACGGTCGGCCTGTCGATGGCCGACGTCGAAAAGCTGATCCACGTGCTGCACCGCCTGGTTGAAGCCGGCAACACGGTGGTGGTGATCGAACACAACCTGGACGTCATCGCCGAAGCCGACTGGCTGCTGGACCTGGGCCCCGAAGGCGGCACGGGCGGCGGGCAACTGGTGGGCGAAGGCTCGCCCGAGCACGTGATGACGCTGGCCGATCATTCCCACACCGGCCGGGTTCTGACGGAGTTCCTTGCGCAACAACAGCCGTAACGCATCATGGATTGCCGTTTTGAAGACCGGCTTGCCGGACGCGCGCTGCGCCTGACCGGGGTCCACGCCCGGATCGAGGCGCGCGCCGCCGCCGAGGTCGCCCCGGCGCTGGCCGCCATCGAGGCCGCGCGGCGCGAAGGCCGCTGGATCGCCCTGCTGCTGGATTACGAGCTGGGCGAATGGCTGCTGCCCGAGGCCACCCGGCCCGCGCCGGCCGGCCCGTGGACGCCGCCGCACGACGACGGGCGCCCCCGCCTGACAGCGCTGGTGTTCGACCGCAAGATCGACGAAGCGCCGTGGGACGCGCCGGGCGCTGATGCGCCCGCCGCGTCCATCAGCCTGCCCGCGCCGCGCATGACCGAACCCGCTTACGTGCGCCAGATCGACGCCATCCGCGGCCTGATCCGGGACGGCGAGCTATATCAGGTCAATTTCACGCAGCCGCTCGACGTCGGCTTTCAGGGCGATCCGGCCACGCTGTATCGCCGTATTGCGGCGCGCAACCCGGTCGCTCACGCGGCCTACATCCAGGATGGCGATCGCACGGTGCTATCGTTTTCGCCCGAGCTGTTCGTGCGGCGCGACGGCGCCCGGCTGACGACCCGGCCCATGAAAGGCACCGCCCCGCGCCATGCCGACCCGGCCGAGGACGAACGCCTGGGCCAGGAGCTGTTGGCCAGCGACAAGAACCGCGCTGAAAACCTGATGATCGTGGACCTGCTGCGCAACGACCTCGGGCGGCTGGCCGAGCCCGGTTCGGTCAAGGTAGACGCGCTCTTTTCGCTGGAACGCTATCCCACGGTCTGGACCATGACATCCACCGTGTCGGCCACGGCGCCGCACGCCACGCTGTCAGACGTGCTGCACGCCCTCTTTCCCTGCGGGTCGATCACCGGCGCACCGAAAGTCGCGGCCATGCGCCGCATCCGGCAAATGGAAGCCGCCCCACGCGGCCTGTATTGCGGCAGCATCGGCTGGCTGGCCCCGGATGGCGACTTCTCGTTGAACGTCGCGATCCGCACCCTGGTCCTGGACCAGCACGGCCAAGGCGTCTACAGCGTAGGCGGCGGTATCGTTTACGATTCGGATCCTGCCGGCGAATGGCAGGAGTGCCACTGGAAGGCCCGCATCCTGCGCGCCTGACGGCGCAAACCTCGCGGCCGGTAGTAGCATAGAGCGCGGCGCGGCCTGGGCGGCCCCGCCTAGGCCGCGCACCTAGGCGGCCCCCGCCTTATTCCAGGAGAGTCCCATGCAACCCGAATTGATCGAGACCATCCTGGTTGAAGCGACCGGCAACGTGCCCCTGCTGGCGCGCCACCTCCACCGACTGGAAGCGTCGTGCAAGGCGCTGGGTTATGTGTGGGGCGGCCGCGACGTCGAAGGCGACATCCTCGTCGCCGTCATGTCCCTCGGCTCCGCCGGCCCGCACCGCCTGCGTCTACTGGTCGCCCGCGACGGCAGCCGTCACATCCAGACCGCCGTGCTGCCGCCGCTGCCCGCGCACCAGGAAGTCATGCTGGCGCCCGAGGCGCTGCGGTCTTCCGAACCGCTGCTGCGCTACAAGACCACGCATCGTCCCTGGTACACCAAAACCATCGAATGGCTGCCCTCACACCCGCACATCTTTGACTTGCTGTATCTGAACGAGCGCGGCGAACTCTGCGAAGGCAGCCGCAGCAACGTCTATCTGCGCATGGGCGACGTCTGGTACACCCCGCCCGTGGACAGCGGCTGCCTGCCCGGCGTGCAGCGCGCGCAACTGCTCAACGACGGCAAGACGAAGGAACGCGTGCTGACGCTGGCGGACCTGCATGCCGCCGACGAGATCCGGTTGTCGAACGCGCTGCGCGGGTGGTTCACCGTGACGTTCCGCGAGGCGTAGCACAGCCATCCGCCAGGCGAGCTGCGCGCATCAATCCGCAAACACATCCACCACCACCTGCCGGAGCCACTGGTTCGCGGCTTCGCGGTGGTTGCGGGCGTGCCAGAACACGTTGATGACGGACTCCGGAATCTTCACCGGACAGGGCGCGGCGGCCAGGCCGAACGGGCCGCACGCGCAGTCGGCAAAGCGCTGCGGCACCACCGCGATCATGTCGGTGGCCTGCAGCACCGGCCCCACCGCCATGAAGTGCGGCACCGTCAGCCGGAGCCGGCGGCGGATGCCCGCCCGCGCAATAACCTCGTCCACCACGCCGTGGCCCGTGCCCTCGGACACGATCGCCACGTGTTCGGCCGCGCGGAACTGCCTGGCCGACACGCCCGAACGCGCCAGCGGATGGTCCTGCCGGAAGATGCACACATAGGGCTGGCGGAACAGCCGGCGCTGAAAGAACCCGCCCTTCAATCCGGGCAGAAAGCCCATGGCCAGATCCATGCGGCCCCGCTCCATCTCGTCACGCACGTCAATCGACGTCGTGCGCACCGTGCGGATGGTCACGCCCGGCGCCACCTGATCCAGCGCCCGCATCAGGCGCGGCAGGAAGTAGGTCTCGCCCACGTCGTTCACCCCGATCACAAACGCGCGCTCGCTGCGCGCGGGATCGAACACCACCCGTGCGTTCAGCGTGCCCTGCAGCGCGGCAAGCGCATCGGCAATCGGCTGGGCCAGGCTCTCGGCATATGGCGTCGGCACCATGCCGCGCGAGGTCCGCAGGAACAATTCGTCGCCCAGCAGCTTGCGCAGCCGGCTCAGCGCATTGCTGACGCCCGGCTGCGAGATCCCCAGGCTTTCCGCCGCCGCCGACACCCGGCCATGCTTGTGCAATTCATTGAAGACGACGAGCAGATTCAGATCCACGTCTTTCAGGTTCATGCGGCTGTCTCCACCAATATTGATTCTGGTGATTTATGTAATAAGCCAGATTCTATTTATTAATTTGGCGCCCTGCCCGAAGATGCGGAAAAACTGCCTGCGCCCATGCCGCGCAAGGCGCTGCCCGGCCGCCCGCGGCCAGCTGAAAATGGAGACAAATCATGCGCGTCCGCACGCATCGCATCGCCACGTCCTGTAGCAGGGGCCGTCCATGAACGCCCCCGAACACCCCGTCCAATTCGTCCCTCCCTGGCAAGGCGACGGTTCCCATCGC
>CBHWAL010000392.1:0-4833 GCA_966111495.1 uncultured Achromobacter sp.
ACCGGCCGACGGCGGCGTGCGGCTCAAGCTGCCGGAGGTCGTGCTCTTCGACACCAACCAGGCCACGCTCGACGCGGCCGCGGCACCGGTGCTGTCGCGCTCGGCAACCCTTCTCAATCGCAGCAGCAAGCCGATTTCCGTCGAGGGCCATACCGACAATGTCGGCACGCGCAGCCGCAACCAGGTGCTCTCGGGGGAACGCGCGCAGGTGGTCGGTCGCGCGCTGGTCGAACGCGGCGTGGGCGCCTCGCGCATCAGCTACCAGGGCTACAGCTTCGAACGCCCCATTGCCAGCAACGACACGGCCGACAGATCGGTGTCGTGGCGCCGCAGGCAATCGCGAATCGCGTTGGCCGCAAGCTGCGCATTGGAGAACACCGTCGCGCCGTCGCGATCAATGGCGTAATAGCGCTGCTTGATGCCGTTCTCAGCCAGGATGCGGCTCTTGATCCGGCTGGACATGCGGTTCAGCGGCGCGACGTAGTCGTCCATGGCCTCGTTGGACACGGGCTCGCCCGGCATGAAATAACCGGCGCTCTCCAGGTAGACACGATGAAACGCAATGGGCATGGCGGATCTCTGGTTGGGAAATGGGGGTGCGGCGCTAGCGGACGTGCTCGGGCGCCATGCAGGAACGGCTGCGCAAGCGCGGCACAAATACGCCCAGCACGAAGACGCGGAACATGTAGGGCACGAGGCCGCGTTCGTTCAGTTCGGCGCGCACGCGGCTGCGGTAGTGGTCACGATGCAGGCGGGTCAGTTCGGACCAGTGCGCGCGCGGATGCTCGTGATGCGCGGTGTGCAGGCCGATGTTAAAGAGCAGCGGATTGACCAGCCCCTCGAAATTGCGCGCGTAGTTCAGGCCCGCGACGTGCCGCGGCCCGCCGTCCGCATGCGCGTGCTGCAGGTAATTGGTGGCCAGCAGCCAATGCAGGCCGTGCAGTTGCGGAACAATCACGAACACCAGCGCCTTGACCGGATTCACCGCGATCAGTCCGGCCCACAAGCCCAGCCACGCGCCGTACTGCGCCATGCAGTAGCGCCAGGCGCCCGGCCAATGCCGGCGCAACCGGCCCAGCCACGCGAAAAACAGCGGATACAGCACCCAGCCCGCTTGCACCGGATGGATGACGTAGCCCCACAGATGGTTGGTGTCGCCGCCAAACCGGTACGTGCGCGCCACGTCGCGCTCGCCATGCTTGTAGCGGTGATGATTGGCCACGTGGGCCGGATAGAACACGAACGTCGGATGGCCTTGCAGCAGCGTGATCCAGAAATCGGTCATGCGGTTGGCCCACCGGCCGCGCCACATCCGGATGTGCGTGTGGTTGTGATGGATGACGCCGATGCCCAGGGTCAAGAACAGCATCAGCGCGTAGGCCGGCCACCAGAACCCGTTGAACCATTGCCAGGCCGCCAGTAGCGGCAGCGCGGACAGATAGGTCAGGCTCTGCCAATCGCGCCGGTTGCGCAGCGCGGGCAGCGCGCGCCGCGGGCCGCTCGGACGATTCGGGCGATTCTGGCCATTCGGGCCGACACTTGCCGCCACTATGCGGAGCCTCGCACGCCGGCGCCGGACTCGCGCTGCCGGTAGGCCTCCAGTTGGCGCTCGGCGGCCTCCGCCCCCAACCGCGTGCGAAACAGGCGATCCATGAAGGTGAACTGGAAGCCGTAGTTGCCGTTGTAGCAGGCATGGTGCAGATGGTGACGGCGGCTGGCGGCGAACCAGTGCGCGTACGAGACCTTGGGGAAGAAATCGTAGTTGGCGTGGCCGATGCAATTGAAGAACAGGCTGAAAATCGGCACCGACAACAGCGACCAGAAGCTGAAATCGTGCACCACCATGGGTAGCAGGATCACGTTGCCCAGCATCAGCGCCTCGATGGGATGAAAGCTGTAGGTCGAAAACGGCGTCGTCACCACGGAGCGGTGATGCGGCAGGTGAAAGCGGCGCAAGAGCCGCGTGTGCAGCAGCCGGTGATTGATCCAGAAATGCACGTCGTTCCAGGCCACCAGCGCCAGGATTTCCAGCACGATCTTCTGCCCGCTCGCGTCCGGATCCAGGCGCGCCCATCCCAGTTGCAAGAGGCCCCACGGAAAGATCATGCCGGTGCCGAACAGCAGGATCGACAGGCAGGACTGCGCCAGCTCGCGGCGCAACTGGCCTGGCGCAAGCGGCCGTGGATCGAGCGGCCGGCCCAGGCCCAGGGCCGGCAGGATGTGCCGGGTCAGCACCCACGTGGCCGCGCCAAAGACCAGGTAGATGCCGCCGAAGAAGAGCAGCCCCGCCAGCATGACCTGCCAGGCGGACAAGGCTTCAAAAGCTTGACCCATGAAGGTTTTGTTTCACCCCGAAGAATGGCCGCATCATAAGCAATCCGTCAGCTTCCCGGTA
This sequence comes from uncultured Achromobacter sp., assembly GCA_966111495.1. Taxonomy (GTDB): domain Bacteria; phylum Pseudomonadota; class Gammaproteobacteria; order Burkholderiales; family Burkholderiaceae_B; genus Achromobacter. Next base: position 2,396 of record CBHWAL010000392.1, read on the forward strand.
GGTCATTTATTACCAATTGAATCCGGACGCCACAAAGCGCTCATGCCGCGCGCAGCGTGGGTTCCTGCGCCGGAAACTGGCGATCCACCGCATCCAGGGCGGCGTCCACTCGCGCCGAGAGCGCCGCGCTGGCCGCCAGCATCGGCAGACGCAGTTCGTTCGACAGCAGACCCTGCCGTGCAAGCGCCGCCTTGAGCGGACCAGGATTCGGCTCGCCGAACACCAGCTGGATCACTGGCGCCAGCGCATGGAACAGCGCGCGGGCTTCTTCCAGCCGCTGCGCCCGCACCGCGCGGTGCATCGCCACGAACAGATCGGGACGCAGGTGCGCGGCGGCGGCGATCATGCCGGTCGCGCCCAGGCACATCGCGGACAGCGATTGCAGGTCCTCGCCCGCCAGCACATTCAACTGTCCATCGTTGATCAGCGCGACCGTCTTGTCCAGCGAACCGCCGCAGTCCTTGATGGCGGCGATGTTGGGATGCGCGGCCAGCGCCAGCAGCGTGGGCGTCTCCAGCGTGGTGCCGGTCCGGTAGGGAATGTCGTAGAGCACCAGCGGAAAGCGCGAGGCATCGGCCAGGCAGCGGAAGTACGCCGCGGCCCCTTCCTGACCCGCCCGCACGTAGTACGGCGCGGGCGCCAGGATGCCGGCCAAGGGCCGTGTGCCGAACGCCGTCAGCCGCTGCAGCACATGGCCCTGATGATTGCCCGCCAGCCCCATGACGATGGGCAGGTCGCCCGCCTCGGCCAGCACCGCATCCAGCACGGCGAGCTGTTCGGCATCGTCCAGCGCGGCGGCCTCGCCTGTGCTGCCGCACACGACCAGCCCGTCAACGCCCGCGGCCACGTAGTGGCGCACGAGGCGGCGCAGCGCCCCGCCATCGACATGGCCGCCCGAAAACGGCGTGACCAGCGGCACCCAGACGCCCTGGAACAGAGATTGATTTGATTGCACGAGAACACTCCTTCGTATGGACCGTTGGGGGGACCGTACAGAAGTGCTCGGGATGTCAGGGGGTGCGCGCGGAGGCGCCAAAGCGCCGCCAGGAGGCCGCTGTTCCGTCGCCCATCTGACGGAACAGCATGCTCCGGTCAGATGAGCGGCTGTTTTTTGGATTTCAGGCCGGCGGCAGCCAGCACCACGCCAAGGGCGCGGAGTCGGCTAGCAGTCTGGTGGGCCTGACGAATCATGGATGAGCGGGACGCGATATGCGGCGGTTGCAGCAATCTACCGGGCGGGCGCGGCGGTGTCAACGCGGCGGAGCGCCGGTCGCCCGGCAACGCCGCGGGACGGGGTTCAGCTGAGCGACGCCAGGAACACCGCGCACAGCGCTTCCATGCCCTTGCGGTCGTCTTCGTCGAACCGGTCCGGCACGGGGCTGTCCACGTCCCACACGCCGATCAGTTCGCCCCGGTGCACCAGCGGCACCACGATTTCGGAACGCGAGGCCGCGTCGCAGGCGATGTGGCCGGGGAAGGCATGCACGTCCGGCACGAGCTGCGTCTGACGCTGGCTGGCGGCCGCGCCGCACACGCCGCGATTGAGCGGAATGCGCACGCACGCGGGCTTGCCCTGGAACGGGCCCAGGACCAGTTCCGTGCCGTCAAAGAAATAAAAGCCCACCCAGTTCAGATCGGGCAAGGCCTGGAACGCCAGCGCGCTCAGGTTGGCGGCGTTGGCAATGCGGTCGGGCTCGCCGTCCAGCAGCGCGCGCGCCTGAACGGTCAGTTCGGCATACAGGGCGGCTTTGGACTCGGCGGCGATAGGAGCGGCTTCGAACATGGGATGTAACTGTACTGGCGGTTATCGATGCAGGTGATTTTAGGGGTTCCACCCGTTAAAGGGGCCGGACTGTTACCGTGTGGGACAATACTTCGTTGTCAAACGTATCAACCGACCCACCCTTCTTGATCAAGAAGCACACCATGGACAAGCCCCTCGAACCTGCGTTTTCCTTTTCGGAACGCGCCCTGCAACTCACCAGCTCCGCCATCCGCGAGATTCTCAAGGTAACCGAGCGCCCCGAAGTCATTTCGTTCGCAGGCGGCCTGCCCGCGCCCGGCGGCTTCCCGGTAGAAGTGGTGCGTGCGGCGTTCGACAAGGTACTGTCCACCAACGGCCGCGCCGCCCTGCAATATGGTCCCACCGAAGGCTACGCGCCCCTGCGCAAGTGGGTCGCCGATGACCTGACCGCATCCGGCGCCGACATCGCCCCCGACCAGGTCCTGATCGTCTCCGGCTCGCAGCAGGCCCTGGATCTGCTGGGCAAAGTGCTGATCGACAAGGACAGCAAGGTGCTGGTCGAAGACCCCAGCTACCTGGGCGCGCTGCAATCGTTCAGCCTGTACCAGCCGAACTTCGTGCCGGTGCCTACCGACGAAGGCGGCCTGATCCCCGAAGCGATCACGCCCGAACTGGCTGACGGCGCCCGCTTCCT
>CBHWAL010000393.1:0-4823 GCA_966111495.1 uncultured Achromobacter sp.
TGAATGGGCGCGCGGGCCAGCTCGTCGAAGTCGATGACTTCCTGCAGGATCGCCGCCAGCGGATTTGTCCCTGAAGCGCTGAGGTCGTAGGGGGAAAACACCCGCGACGCCAGGTCAAAGGCGATGAACATGGGCGAGTGATCCAGCGACCAGGAGCCCATCAGGATATCGAGCGGGCTGCGGCGGAACGGGCTGAATCGCGCGGCGTCGGACACGCGCCGCCAGAAGTCCTCGAGAGCCGCACGGGCGCCGTCGGCGCCGCCCCGCGCATGACCCAGCACCAGCACGGCGGCATTCATGGCGCCGGCGGAGGTGCCGGAAATGCCGTCGATGCGAAGCCAGGATTCTTCCAGCAGCCGGTCCAGCACGCCCCAGGTGAACGCGCCGTGCGCGCCTCCTCCTTGCAGGGCAAGATCAATCAACAGAGGATCGCGGGCAGTCGGTGACGCTTTGGATCGGGCCACGGCGGTACTCCTTGCGGGGAGGCTGGGGGTGAGCTTGCGATCAGATGATTGCGATATGAACGATGTTGCGGCGCACATATCGTTCGGCTGTTATACGCGATGGCCTTGTAAAACGGAAGGCCGCCAACTGCCGCGCGCGCCGCCTACGACCAAAGACCGATGCGCCTGCACCGGGCCGCTGCTACTGTCCGCCTCGAGCAAACCAGTCCCCGGCCTTGAAGACATCAATCGCACTTTCTCGAAACGGTGCGCGGCGTCAAGGCGATCAAGCTGTTCCAGCATCAGGACGACCGGCGGTCACGGTGGCTGTCGTTGCTGGTGGACGAGATCAATGCGGATCTGCGCACGCAGAAGTGGGCGCTGTGCTTTCGCACCTGCAACGGCCTCTTGTTCGGCCTGTCGTCCATCGTCATCCTGTGGCTGGGCGTCCTGGCGCCGACGGACGGCGAAGTGCTGATCGATGGGGTGCGCACCCAGGGCGCGGGCGCGGCCTGCCTGCGCAGAATGGCGGGCACCGTGTTGCAGGACGACGTGCTCTTTGCCGGATCCCTTGCCGAAAACATCAGTTTCTTCGATCCGCAATACGACGCCGAGCGCGCCGCCCAATGCGCGCAAATCGCCGCAATCCACGACGACATCCGCGCCATGCCGATGGGCTACAACACGCTGGTGGGGGACATGGGCACCGTGCTGTCGGGCGGCCAGAAGCAACGGGTGCTGCTGGCCCGCGCGCTGTACAAGCGGCCGGCCATCCTGTTCCTGGATGAAGCGACCAGCCATCTTGATATCGACCGCGAACGTGCGGTCAACGCCGCCATTGCAAGGCTTGAGATGACGCGCCTGATCGTCGCGCATCGGCCGGACACGATCGGCGCGGCGGCGCGCGAAATCGTGCTGGCGGACGGCAAGATCGTCCGGGACACCGGCCAGCGCGCCTGCGCCGGCGCGGAATTTGCCCCGGCTTAGACCGGCTTGCCGAACACGCCGCCGCGCCGCGCCACGAGCGTGGCTTGCGTGCGGTTCAGCACCCCAAGCGTGCCCAGGATGGCCGACACATGCGTCTTGACGGTCTTCTCCGTCATGTTGAGCTGTTCCGAGATTTCCTTGTTGCGCAGCCCGTCGCACATCAGCCGCAACACCTCGCCCTGGCGCGGCGTCAGCGCACGCAGCAGCGCCGCCTCGTCCTGCGCGGCGCCCGCAAGCCCGGCGGACGCGGTGTGCAGGGTTCGCGCCGGCGCTTCGTCAATCGCCAGCAACGCGGCCGCCAGTTCCTGGCAGCTTGCGGACTTGTTCAGGAATCCGTGCGCGCCCGCATCCATGGCGCGGCGCTGGTCCTCGGGGTCCTGCGACGCCGACAACACCAGCACGCGCAGTTGCGACCGCCGCTGCCGCAGGCGCTTAAGCAGGTCCGCGCCCGCGATGTCGGGCAGATAGAAATCCATGATGACGTTGCGGATGGCGTCGTGCCGGTCCAGCACGTCCAGCGCCTCCTGCCCGCTGGCCGCCGGATGGATGGTCACGTCGGGCAGCGCATCGTCCAGCGCCATGACCAGGGCTTCGCGGAACATGGCATGGTCGTCGATCAATAGCACTGCCGTCATTCGGCGTCTCCGGTCAGGGGGTGGACAGGGGTGGCCTGCAGCAGGCCGGCCACGCGCTCGCGCAATGCCTGGACCTGCACGGGCTTGTGCAGCAGCGGCACCCCGCGGGCGGCGGCTTCGGACAGCCGGGCCGGATCCGTGTCGCCGCTGACCAGCAAGGCCGGCAGGTCGGGATCGTTGTATTCCTCGCGCAGCCTTTCGATGACATGGATGCCGGTCTCGTGGTCGCGCAGGCGGTAGTCGCTGATGATGAGCGCGGGGCACTCGGCCAGCGGCAGCACTCGCTCCAGCAGCGCGTTGCCGCTGGTGGCGGCGATGACGCGGCAGCCCCAGCTCTCGAACAGCATGGACAGGCCGGCCAGATTCTGTGGGTCGTCGTCCACCAGCAGGACCAGCTTGCCTTCCAGGCCTGCGCTGGACGCGGCCACCGGCGGCATGGCCGGTCCCAGGTCCCGCTCAGGCGGCTCGGACAGCGCACGTTCCGCGACAGGCACCGTTACGGCAAAGACCGTGCCGCGCCCTTCCTGCGAGCGCAGCGACAGCTCGTGCCCCAGCAGCCGCGCCGTGCGGCGCACGATGGCCAGGCCCAGTCCCAGGCCTTTGCTGCGATCGCGTTCGGGGTTGCCCAATTGATGGAACTCCCAGAACACACGTTCCTGCTCCGGCTTCGGAATGCCCTGTCCGTTGTCCCAGACCTCGATCCGCAGCCGCCCGCCGGCGCGCCGGCATCCGATCAGCACCCGCCCGCCCGCCGTGTGCGTGATGGCGTTGCTGATCAGGTTGCGCAGAATGCGCTCAAGCAGGACGGGATCCGAACGCACGCTGACCGCGCAGGCACGCACGCGCACCGCAATGCCCTTCTCGCCCGCCTGGGGCGCGTACTCGGCGCGCAGACGCTCAAGCAGCGGCTGCAGCGCAAAGGCCTCGACGCGCGTCTCGATGACGCCGGCATCCAGCCGCGACAGGTTCAGCAGCGCATCGAACAGCTGGCCCATCGCCGCCATCGCGCTGGCGATGTTGTCGACCAGATACCGCCCATGCCGCGACAGGCGCTCGTTCGTCAGCAGCCCCAGGAACAGATTGACCGCGTGCACCGGTTGGCGCAGGTCGTGGCTGGCGGCGGCCAGAAAGCGCGACTTTTCCAGGTCGCTGCGTTCGGCGGCCGTCTTCTCCTGACGCACCTGTTCCAGCAGTGCCAGGTTTTCGTATCCCAGCCGCAACGCGTCCAGATGCGTGCGGTTCATGCGGTGGATGAACGCCAGGGTGGCAACCAGGTAGGCCAGCCCGCTGGTCACTAGCGCCAGGTGGATGGCGGACGGCTGCGCCGCGAGCGCGATGAACATGGGCGCAAAGGCGGGAATCTCGAAGGCGTACATGACCGGCAGCATCATGTAATTCGAGTAGATGGCGCCCGTGCCCAGTCCGAACAGGATGACGATGAAGAACAGCTGATATTCCAGCGGAACGATGAACGTCCAGTACGCGAACGGCAGGCCCCACAGGATGCCCGAGCACAGGTTGCCAACCAGCATGCGCCGCACCCAGATTTGGGCGGCGGCCGGATCGGCGCGGCGGCGGTCGTAAACCAGCATGGCCAGCAGACGCAATGCGCCGACCACCAGCGTGACGGCGATCCACAGCAGGATCTGCTGGCGGGGCAGCACGTCCAGCAGCGCAAAGACGGAAAAGCAGGCGGTGATCAGCGACCCGGCCAGCGCAAACGGAAAGCTCCGGCGCAGCGCATCCACCTGCACCTGCTGAATGCGGGCCGCGTATACGGATCCTTGGGGCGAAGAGGCAATCGGGCCGATGACAGGTTGCACGGGTCAGGGCGCCACGCGGGCGGGGCGCTACGCGGAGGGCTGGACGCCGGCCAGGGCGGCCGACGGCAAAGTGTCCCGATTTTAGTCGTTACAGGTGGCATGTAAACGGACATTTCATATTCCGGGCCCCCGCCGTCCTCAATTCGTATCCGTCGCGCCGCCCGTCAGCCGCCAGTACCTTTCCTGCACCGCCAACTCCAGGGCCGTGCTTTCCAAGCCCTTGAGCTGCGACGCATAGGCCTGGATGGCGCGCGCCTTGCTTGCCGCATCCACGTCCAGACGAACCGGCGTGGCCGTCACGCCCCGCGCATGCAGTTGCGACAACCGGGCCTGCACGACGCCTGGCCGCTCGCGGTGGGGCACATCCTCGTAACCAAACCAGGCAACGCCGGGCAGCGCGTCGCAGATCATGAGGGTGGCGTCGCTGACGCGCTCGTGGTCGCAATGGAAGACGCCCAGCGGCATCGCCACGCTCGCGGGCGCCAGGCTCGCCAGCAGATGGAACAGGCGTTCGGTGATCAGCGGCGCATCCTGATCCGCCGTCGCGGTGTACTGACAGTCCAGAAAGCCGAGCGCCCGCCCCACCGCACCCACGATGCCAAGCGCCTCCCTGTCTTCGGCCAGCCGGCACGTCATCGCGGCGTCCGCGCTGTCGAAACCGCATCGGCGGTCCCAGTCGGTCAGCGGGTGCTGCAGGGGCGCCCGCGCCGTAAACACCGTCACGACCGTACTGCCCGGCCGTGCTGCCAGCAGGCCCGCGCAACTCAGGATGGCGTCGTCCAGATGGGGCGAAATCACGACAAGGGGGGATGGGGGCAACGACGGATCGTCAGCCAGGTTTTTCGGTTGCGCGAGGTCCATCGGGTGTCTTCGATCCGCAGGGGATCGCGGTGAATGGCAACCTCGCCATGCAGCAAGCGCCATGCCGGGCAGCA
>CBHWAL010000394.1:0-4820 GCA_966111495.1 uncultured Achromobacter sp.
AGTGATAGCGCAGCAGCCTGGTCATACTACCCAAGGGCTCGACCCGGCGCATCAGCCATAGCGCCGCCTGCGCCGGCAGCGAATATCGTGCCCGCTGCGCGGCGTCGTCAGTTTCATACCCCCCGCGCACCGTGCGCAGCCGCAAGGCGGGAACCTGCGCCTCCAGATCCTGCGGGCGCCTCAGGCTCCAACGCGTGACCGCGCCCGTCGAATGGATCATGCGGTTGTGCGCCACCCAGCTCAAGCCCAGGCGGTTGTAGGCGTCAAAGACGACCTCGCCGGACGGAAACCGCGCCGTCACCGCGCGCAGCAAGGTCAGCAGCGCGTCTTGGGGCAGATAAAGAAAAAGCCCTTCGGCCACGACCAGCGTCGGCTTGCCTGCCGGGATCTGCGCCAGCCAGTCCAGGTCCGTAACGGGCGTACCCACCATCGTGCAGCCCGGCCGCGGCGGATACAGCTTGCGACGCAGTTCAATGACCTCTGGATAATCGACTTCGTACCAGGCGACGCCCGGTGGCGGATCCACCCGCTGCACACGCGTGTCCAGCCCGCAGCCCAGATGCAGGACGGTGGCCTCGCCGTGCGCGGCGATGAATTCACGGGCCCAGCCATCCAGCGTGTGGGCGCGCATCGCCAGACCGATCATTTCATCGCGACGCATGCGCAGGCGGGAAAAATCGTAGTCGATGCGTGCGACGGCATCGGCGGCGTGATGGTCCTGCAGCACGGAATTGGGTAGCCGGCTTTCTCGCGCCTTGGCGTACAGCGTGATGAGAAGCGTGGCCTTTTCTCGGGTGAGGTCGATTTTTTCCATGCACAGTCCTGGCGATCCGCCCCGCCTCGGTATTCCAAAAATGGCGATTCGATAACAATCTAAGTGGAATCTTCCCACTGATGGAATTATCTTTTACCGATATCCGGGTTTATCCGCATTCTAGATCGGCGCAAGATTCAAGCCATCGGGAAACAGCAACGAACCACGACGGAAAGGCCGCCGGATTCGCTCCCAGGCTCTAGAAATCGGAGGTTTACCATGAAGACCCTTGCTACCGCTTTGATGTTCTCGCTGGCTGCACTGAGCGCCGGCGCCTACGCCTCGCCCAACATCGAACCCAACAACGTGCCCTTCCAGGGCGTCTACGGCACCCCGTACGAAGGCCCCACCCGCGCTCAGGTGCAGGCCGAACTGGCTGCCGCGAAGGCCGCCGCCAAGGCTGCCGGCATCAACACCAACGCCGAACCGAACAACACGCCGTTCCAAGGTGTGTATGGCACGCCGCACACCGGCAAGACCCGCGCTGACGTGCAGGCCGAACTGGCCGCCGCGAAGGCGGCCGGCCAGGTGTCGAACGTGGAACCGAATGACATGCCGTTCGCCGGCGTGTATCAGGGCAACTGAAGCGGCAACTGAAGCGGCAACTGAAACGGCGACGGAGCCCGCAACGAACAGGGCAACCCAGCCGCGCGACGATTTACCCTCCCCTTGATGACTCTTGGCCGCCCGGTTGGGCGGCCCTTTTTTTTGGCGTACTATCGGCTCAGATTCACGGTGCAGACTCGCTTACCGCCTCATTGGCTGTTCACATCAGGAGCCCATCTTGAAATATCCCCGCGTTCTTGCCGCAGTGCTTCTGTCCGCCGGCGTGGTCTCGGCGGCGGTCGCCGCCCCGGCCGTCATGCTCAACGACGCCCTCATCACGCAGATATTGCCGGCAGACCGCGCCTCGTTTCACGAGGCCGTGGCGCAGGCGCTGAACAGCTCGGCCGACGGCCAGAGCACCGAATGGAAAAGCACGCACCAGCGTAAAAAGGCCGCGCCGATCACGGTGCAGTTGACGCCCAAGCAGACCACCAAAACCGGCAATGACCGTGTCTGCCGCTTTTTGGTGGGCAACTTCGCGCGGACGACCACGACGGAAACCTGGCAGTTCTGGTTCTGCAAGCAACCGGACGGCACCTGGAAGGCCAGCGCAAACTAGGCCTGGCCGCTCACTCCCCAAAAAAATGCGCGCCGGCTCCGTGAGGAGCGGCGCGCATTGTTTTGTTCGCGTGGCGCGGTGGAAGGTGCTCAGGCGCCTTCGATGCGGTTGGCGTCGAGTACCGTCATGGCCGTCATGTTGATGATGCGGCGCACGGTGGAGCTGTTGGTCAGGATGTGCACGGGTGCGTTGGCGCCCAGCAGGAACGGGCCCACCGCGACGTTGCCGCCCGCTGCAGTCTTGAGCAGGTTGTAGGCGATGTTGCCGGAATCGACGTTCGGGCACACCAGCAGGTTGGCTTCGCCCTTGAGCGTGGACGACGGCAGGATGCGCATGCGCAGGCCTTCGTCCAGCGCGCAGTCGCCGTGCATTTCGCCGTCGATCTCCAGGTCCGGAGCCGCTTCGCGGACCAGTTCCAGCGCGCGGCGCATCTTCTCGCCGGAGGCCGAGCTGCCCGAGCCGAAGTTGCTGCGCGACAACAGCGCGACCTTCGGCGCCAGGTTCATGCGCGCCATTTCCTGGGCGGCCATGATGGTGAATTCGGCGATCTGTTCCGCGGTGGGATCGTCGTTCACATGCGTGTCCACCAGCACCACCGTGCGCTCGTCGAGCAGCAGGATGTTCATGGCGGCGTAGACGTTGTGGCCCGGACGGCGGCCGATGACCTCATCCACGAATCGCAGGTGGTCGTGGTACGCGCCGACCGTGCCGCAAACCATGCCGTCGGCATCGCCCAGATGCACCATCATTGCGCCGATCAGCGTCAGGCGGCGGCGCATTTCCACACGCGCCATCTCCTTGGTGATGCCGCGGCGGCTCATCAGCTCCCAATACGTCGTCCAATATTGGTGGAAACGCTCGTCGTATTCGGGGTTGGTGACTTCGACGTCCTCGCCCAGGCGCAGGCGCAGGCCAAATTTTTCGATCCGCGACAGCAGCACGGCAGGACGGCCCACCAGGATCGGACGGGCCAGGCCTTCGTCGACGATCACCTGCACCGCGCGCAGCACGCGTTCGTCTTCGCCTTCGGTAAAGACGATGCGCGCCTTGCCGCCCGAACGCACGATGCGCTTGGCCGCCGAGAACAGCGGCTTCATGAACGCGCCGGAGTGGTACACGAACTGCTGCAGTTGCTCTTCGTAAGCTTCCAGATCCGCCAGCGGGCGCGTCGCCACGCCGCCTTCCATCGCGGCCTTGGCCACGGCCGGCGCGATGCGCACAATGAGGCGCGGATCGAAGGGCTTGGGAATCAGGTATTCAGGGCCGAACGAGATGTCATAGGTGCCGTAGGCGGCGGCGACGACTTCGTTCTGTTCTTCTTCGGCCAGGTCGGCGATGGCATGCACCGCTGCCATTTCCATTTCGCGCGTGATGGTCGTGGCGCCCACGTCCAGCGCGCCTCGGAAGATGTACGGGAAGCACAGCACGTTGTTGACCTGGTTCGGATAGTCCGAACGGCCGGTGGCCATCACCACGTCGTCGCGCACGCCGTGCGCCACTTCCGGCAGGATTTCCGGCGTGGGGTTGGCCAGCGCCAGGATCAGCGGACGCGAACCCATCGCGGCGACCATTTCCGGCTTCAGCACGCCGCCGGCCGACAGGCCCAGGAACACGTCGGCGCCGGGAATCACCTCGGCCAGCTTGCGGGCGTCGGTCTTTTGCGCAAAGCGCGCCTTGTCCGGGTCCATCAGCGTGGTGCGGCCCTCAAAAACCACGCCCTCGATGTCGGTGACCCAAATGTTTTCGAGCGGCAGGCCCAGGTCCACCATGAGGTCCAGGCACGCCAGCGCCGCGGCGCCCGCGCCGGAGGTAACAACCTTGACCTGCTTGATGTCCTTGCCCACGACCTTCAGGCCGTTGATGAAGGCGGCCGACACGGTGATGGCGGTGCCGTGCTGGTCATCGTGAAAGACCGGGATCTTCATGCGTTCGCGCAGCTTGCGCTCGACGGTGAAGCACTCCGGGGCCTTGATGTCTTCAAGGTTGATGCCGCCGAAGGTGGCTTCCAGGCCGGCAATGATCTCGACCAGCTTGTCCGGGTCGGTTTCGTTGATTTCGATGTCGAAGACATCCAGGCCGGCGAACTTCTTGAACAGAACCGCCTTGCCTTCCATGACCGGCTTGGAGGCCAGCGCGCCGATGTTGCCCAGGCCCAGCACCGCGGTGCCGTTGGAGATCACGCCCACCAGATTGCCGCGGGCGGTGTAGCGGTACACGTTGGACGGGTCGGCCACGATTTCCTCGCAGGCCGCCGCCACGCCGGGCGAATATGCCAGCGCCAGGTCGCGTTGGTTGACGAGCGGCTTGGACGCCACGACGGAGATCTTTCCCGGGGTGGGAAACTCGTGATAGTCCAGGGCTGCCTGGCGGTCGGAGGGGTTGTTCATGGGCTATGGCCTCGCTGTCTTGAATTTGCAAAATTCTAGGGTGGAAGACATAAGGCGTTCATTCGGATTTAATATCGTCCCATTACGTTTCCCTAATGCCTTGTCTATGACAGCCTTTGATCCGGACGCCGTTTTCCGGAAATTGACCTCGCGCCTGAAGATGCGCCACCTGATGCTGCTGCTGCAGATCGAGCAGCACGGGTCGCTGACCCGGGTAGCCGAACACATGGCGACCAGCCAGCCGGCCGTGACCAATGCCCTGGCCGAACTCGAAAGCATGTTCGGTGTGCCCCTGTTCGACCGGTCGGTGCGGGGCATGACCCCGACGCCAATGGGTGCCGTGGTGCTGGCGCGCGCAAGGGGGCTGGTCCACGACCTGGGCCATCTGGTGCAGGAAATGGAAACCGTGGCGGCCGGGCACGCCGCCCACCTGCACATCGGCGTCATTCCCTTC
>CBHWAL010000395.1:0-4799 GCA_966111495.1 uncultured Achromobacter sp.
GTGCGGGGTGACGATGCCTGCAAGCGCTTGCCGTATGGAAGCGGGCGCAATGGGAGGAGCGGGCAATTGGCGCGCGCCGGTGGAGATGGAAGCCATGTCGGTCTGCTTGTCCTGAGTCGAAGGACGCTCCGTTTTTCGCGCTGTCGCGTGCGAGGCGGGGCGGCCGGTAATGAATCAGACCGAATGGTGCGAGCTTTTGCGATTCCGAAAAAGGGATTAAATTTCAGCGAACTTCATCATATTTAGGAATATAGGGGTTACCCCCTATCGGAACTTTCGGAATGAACCTCAAGCTCTGCCGCACGCCTGCATGCTGACTTTCAAACAAATCGAAGCGCTTTACTGGACCGTGCGGCTGGGGACTTTCTCTGCCTCGGCACAGAAGCTGCATACGACGCAATCGGCCATCACCAAGCGCATTCAGGAGCTGGAAGCCGACTTCGACATCGCCCTCTTCGACCGGTCAGGCCACCGGGCCGAGCTGACCGCCCGGGGGCATGAGATCTATGCTTTGGCCGAACAGATGCTGGGGCACCGCGACCGCTTGCTGGCTCGCCTGAAGGGCCAGCACACGCTGACGGGCACCTTCCGGTTCGGCATCACCGAGATCACCGCGATGACGTGGCTGCCCGCCCTCATCCGTCTGCTGCGCGCGCACTATCCGCGCATCACGCTGGAACCGCACATCGACCTGGGCGCCGATCTGCTCAAGCGTCTGCAGGCCGGGCAGCTGGACATGGCCTTTCTTCACGGTGAATTCGCCGAACCGAATCTGCAGGTCGTCGCGCTGCAGCGCCTGGAATTTGCCTGGATGGGCAGTCCGGACCTGATCGACGCCAGCCACATCTACACGCCGGCGGACATCGCCCGGCTGCCGCTGCTGCGGCAGAGCCGCGAGTCCGGGCTGAACATGATCTACGACGGTTGGCTGCGCCCGCACACGGCGGCGAGCAACATCTTCACGATCAACAGTCTTATCGCGATGGCTGGATTGACCGCCGCGGGCTTTGGCGTGAGCTGCCTGCCACGCGACTACTTCGCAGACATGGTCAGCACGCGGCAACTCGTCATCGCGCGCACCACCGTCGCGCCGCCACAGTCGGTGTACAGCGCGATGTTCCGCCGCGATGCGGATGTGGCGTTTTGCGAGAGCGTGGCGGAATTGGCGGAAAGCTGCTGCGAGTTTTCAACGGGCTGGCGTTTGCGCTAAGCCGCGAAAAAAGGCCGCTTGCGCGGCCCCTTCAACCGGGGTCGCGCTGGGTCAATCGACCTTCGCGCCCGATTGCCGCACCAGCTCCGCCGACGCCGGCATTTGCTCTTTCACGAACGCCCAGAACTCGTCCGGCGTGTTCGGTTTCCCGGGAAACGCGCCCTGCTCGACGAACTGCTTCTGCATCTCGGGCTTGGCGATTGCCTTGTTCAAGGCCGCATTCAACGTTTCCAGCACGGGCTTGGGCGTGCCCGCCGGCGCAACGAGACCGTACCAGTTATCTGTGTAGAGCTTCGTGCCCTCTTCTTCAAAGGTCGGAACATCCGGCATGGCGGGATGACGTTCTCTTGCCGCCACGGCCACTGCGCGCAGCTTGCCGCTTCGCACGTACGGAACAGGCCCCGTCGTAATGGCAAAGTCCATGCGGCCGGCCATCAGGTCGACCAGCATGGGGCCGGAACCCTTGAACGGAATATGCGTGATATCGACGCCAGTGAGCTTGATGAACTGGGCCGCGGCCAGATGCTGGGACGACCCCGACCCGCCGGATCCATAGTTCAGCTTTCCAGGCTGCGCCTTGGCCGCCGAGATGATGTCCGGGACCGATTTGAACGGCGAGTCATTCGGGACCAGCAGCGTGCCCGGGGACGTGTTGATCTGGCCGATTGGCGCGAAGTCCTCGATCGGCCGGTAGGGCAGCTTGGAGAACAGCGCGGAATTGAAGCCGTGGGACGCAGAGGTGGCGAGCATGATCGTGTAGCCATCAGGCTTGGCTTCGGCGACGAGCTTGGACGCAATGTTGCTGCCCGCGCCCGGGCGGTTGTCGACGATGACCGCCTGCTTCAATGTCGCCGCCATTTCGGCGGCGACAAGCCTGGCAAGCACATCCGCGGATCCGCCCGCGGCCCAGCCCACAATCAGGGTGATGGGGCGCTCCGGAAAGGCGCCTTGGGCGAGGACGGGAAAGTGCGCGCCCGCCAGACTCGCAAGGGCGAGGCAGAGCAGGCGGCGCCGGGTGGCGGCCGAGGTCTTCATGGTGTGTCTCCTGGTGTTTTTCTGGGTGGTAGGAATCGTGGCGCTATGGCGATCTTCCATCGACGACGATGGCGTCCGGGGGCAGCGGTTGGCCTTGGAGCGCAGCGACCACGCACTGCGCGGCGCGTCTGTTGGCGCGTTCCAGTCCTTCCCGGCTCGAACCCCCGGTGTGCTGCGTGCAAATGACATTCGGCAGTGCCAGCAACTCGCGGGTGACCGTCTCAAGCGACGCGTCACGTTCCGATCCGATGACATCGAGACCTGCGCCGGCAAGCCTTCCGTGCCGTAGCGCCGCCAACAATGCCCCATCGTCGACGAGTTCACCGCGCGCGGTGTTGATGAGTATCGCGTCGGGCTTCATGCGGCCCAGGGCGCGCTCGCTGATCAGGTGCCGGGTGGAATCGGTCAGCGGGGCATGCAGGCTGATGAAGTCGCTGCTTGCCAGCACAGTCTCCAGCGGAGCCATTTGCACGCCGTGCTGGTCCGCCGCATCTTGGCGCAGATAGGGGTCATGCGCGATGACGCGCGCGTCAAAGCCTGCCAGCCTGCGAGCCACCAACCGCGCGATCCGCCCCATGCCGATCAATCCGACCGTCTTTCCCGACAGTTCCGTCCCTACGAGAACGCCCTTCTCGCCGGACTGCATGCGCCGGTGCGATTCGACGTAGCGTCGACCCACGGCAAGCATCAATCCGACAGCGTGGTCGGCCACGGTCGCTTCCTTGCTGCCGGGCGTGATGGTGAGGAGCCTGCGGTGCGCTTTCACGGCGGAAACATCGATCGTGTCGTATCCAACACCCCGCCGCGCCAGCACTTGCAATTTGGGGTAACGCGCCAGGAGGTCCGACGCAACCGGAGGGATGCCCATGATCCAGGCGCGGCAACGTGCGAGCGCATCGTGCATCTCGCCCGTGATCACCGAATCGATTGCGTCAGGCGCAATGCCACCCGTCAGCACTTCCAGGCCCGCATTGCGCAGGATGTCCGCCGCCTTGTCATCAAAGAGGCGCGCAGTCACGAGAACACAGGTTGTTGGAATCACGGCATCCCTCGTTGGTGCTAGGAACGCAGCCAGCGCCGCGCCCGCTCGACGATGGGGCGATCAATCATTCGACCGTCCAGCGTTACCACCGCAAGCCCTTTGGCATCGGCCTCGTCATCCGCCGCTAGCACCCTGCGCGCCCAAGCGAGTTCATCCTCGGACGGGCCAAACCCGGCGTTGGCCACCGGCACCTGGCGGGGATGGATGCAGGCCGTGCCGCTGAAGCCAACATTGCGCGCAAGCCGGATCAGGCTGGCGAATGCCGTCATGTCGTTGATTTCCGCAATGCTGCCGGGCAGGCCCCAGCACGCCAACCGGTATGCGCGCGCGCAACACGTCACGGCCTGCGCGGCCCACAAGAGAGACTGCGGATCCGCTGGCACGCCCATCTCGGTTGCGTAGTCCTCGGCGCCAAATCCCAACGCCGCCACCCAGGGGTGCGACGTCGCGATGCGTTGCGCCTGCATCACGCCCAGCGGCGTTTCAATGAGAGCGGCGATGGGAAGGCCGGCAGCATCCGGCGCCTGGCGCCCATCGATACATGCCGCAAGGGCCTGCACGTGTTCCGGCGACTCGACCTTTGGCAGCAAGATGCCGTGCAACCGCGATAGCGGCAGTGCGTCAATGTCTAGCGCAAAAAGATCCCTGGACGCATTCACGCGAACCAGTACGGGAATCACGTCCGCCAGCGCCTCGATGGCGCGCCGGGCCATGACGCGCGCCTGGTCTTTCAACGCGCCGGGGACGCCATCTTCGAGATCGATGATGATCGCATCGGCGCCGCGCGCTGCCGCCTTGGCCCACAGATGCTCCGAGGTGGCGGGAACGAATAGCAGGGAACGCACGTCATTCAGTTGCACCTGATTGCTCCACGCGCCGAGAGTTCTTCGATTTGGCCTTCGTCCAAGCCTGCCTCCCGCAGGACTTGCGCCGAGTGCTGTCCCAACAACGGTGCGGCGTGGCGGATCTGGCCGGGCGTGGTGCTGAGGCGCGGCATGACGTTCTGCATCAGCGTGCCGCCGGCGTGAGATGGCGTCACGTAGCAGCCGCGATCGACCACGTGGGGATCGGCTGCGAGCGCAGCGGCATCATGAATCGGCCCGGCAGTCACGCCTTGATCGCGCAGATGCGCCAGGCATTCATCGCGGTCAAATTTGCCAATGGCCTCGGCGATTAGGGCATCGAGCTCTGCATCGTTGGCGAGCCGCGCGGCATTGGTGGCGAAGCGCGCCTCCCCGGCGAGATCGCCGCGGCCGATGGCCTCCAGCACGCGGCGAGCCATGGCGTCCGTGGAGCCCGACAACGCCACCCAACCGCCGTCCTTGCACTGATACACACCGCGGGGAGAGGCGATCTTCACCGAAGGTCCCGCCACCCGGCCGGTAGCCGAATAGGTGGTCACGTCGGGGCCCATGATGGCAAGCATGGGCTCAAGCAAGGATAGGTCCACCACCTGTCCCTGCCCGCCTCTTACCTCGACTTCGCGGACCGCGGCCACGGTCGCAAACGCGC
>CBHWAL010000396.1:0-4795 GCA_966111495.1 uncultured Achromobacter sp.
TGGTTTGATCCGCGCTACACGATTGCGTTGGTCGGGATCGTGCTGGGCAGCGTCTTGAATGCGGCCAGCCTGGCATTGGACGGGATGCTGTCGGGCGTGCGCCGCGAAAGGCTGGGCATCGAAGCGCGCCTGGCGCTGGGCGCGACCATGCATCAGGCGTTCTCGTCGTTGCTGCGCGAGTCGGTGCGGCGCGGCATCGTGCCCAGCATCAACCAGATGTCGGCGGCGGGGATCATTACGTTGCCGGGCATCATGACCGGGCAGATCATTGCGGGCATGGATCCTGTTGACGCGGCCAAGTATCAGATCTTGCTGATGTTTCTGCTGTGCGGCGCGAGCGGCATGGCGGCGATGGGCGCGGCTTATGGCGCGATGCGCCGCCTGACGGACGAGCGGGGGAGGCTGCGGTTGGATAGGCTGATGCCGGGAACGGTTGCGAAACGGTAAGGTGACGTCCGAGTAAGGTGCCTTGGTCCGCTGGACTTACCCAGACGGTGTCAGACACCCGACAATTAGTGCGTAATTGCCACGGGCGGCTCGGGCGGGTGTAAGACACCTTGCCGAGGCTTGGGTTGCTGAACTCCGAAAGGTGTCTGACACCCTAGGGAGACAGCCGCCAGCTTGAAGCCGCATCTCAGAGGGTGTCAGACACCCATTCGAGCTCGCCGCATGAATGCAAGTATCCAGATAGAGCACAAAAAAACCGGCAGCCCCAACGGGACTGCCGGTTTTTTCACATACCCGCCAGCCAGCTAAAGCCAGCCAGCAAGGGCAGGGAGCTTAGCCGATTGAGGCCAGCACCTTGTTCAGCGTAGCGCTGGGGCGCATGGCTTGGCTGGCCTTGGCTTCGTTCGGCTGGTAGTAGCCGCCGATATCCAGGGGCTTGCCTTGGGCTGCCTTGAGTTCGTCCAGGATCTTGTTTTCGCCTTCGGAGAACGCGATCGCGGCGGGGGCGAACTGGGTGGCCAGGGCGCGGTCTTCGGTCTGGGCGGCCAGGGCTTGGGCCCAGTACATCGCCAGGTAGAAGTGGCTGCCGCGGTTATCCAGGCCGCCGACCTTGCGCTCGGGCGACTTGTTTTCGTCCAGGAACTTGGCAGTGGCCTGATCCAGCGTCTTGGCCAGGATCTGGGCGGTGGGGTTCTTGTACGTGCGGCCCAGGTGGTCGAGGGACTCGGCCAGCGCCATGAATTCGCCCAGCGAATCCCAGCGCAGGAAGCCTTCTTCCAGGAACTGTTGCACGTGCTTGGGGGCCGAACCGCCCGCGCCCGTTTCAAACAGGCCGCCGCCGGCGACCAGTGGCACGATCGACAGCATCTTGGCGCTGGTGCCCAGTTCCATGATGGGGAACAGGTCGGTCAGGTAGTCACGCAGCACGTTGCCGGTGACCGAGATGGTGTCCAGGCCTTCGCGGATGCGCTTGACCGAGAACTTGGTGGCTTCGACGGGGTCGAGGATGCGCAGGTCCAGGCCGCTGGTGTCGTGGTCTTTCAGATACTGCTTGACCTTGGCGATGACCTGGGCGTCGTGGGCGCGCTTTTCGTCCAGCCAGAAGACGGCGGGCGTCTTGGTGGCGCGAGCGCGCGTGACGGCCAGCTTGACCCAGTCCTGGATCGCGGCGTCCTTGGTCTGGCACATGCGCCAGAGGTCGCCGGCTTCGACGGCTTGCTCAAGCAGCACGGCGCCGGCGGCGTCGGTGACACGCACGGTGCCGGCGGCCGGAATGACGAAGGTCTTGTTGTGCGAACCGTATTCTTCGGCAGCCTGGGCCATCAGGCCGACGTTGGGCACGCTGCCCATCGTGACCGGATTGAAGGCGCCATTGCGCTTGCAGTCGTCGATGACGGCCTGGTAGACGCCGGCGTAGCTGCGATCAGGA
Organism: uncultured Achromobacter sp.; assembly: GCA_966111495.1. GTDB lineage: Bacteria > Pseudomonadota > Gammaproteobacteria > Burkholderiales > Burkholderiaceae_B > Achromobacter. Next base: position 1,877 of record CBHWAL010000396.1, read on the forward strand.
ATGACGGCCTTGGTGTCTTGCAGCTTGCCTTCGGCGTTCCACATCTTGCCGGAGTCGCGGATCATGGCGGGCATGGACGCGTCGACGATGACGTCGCTGGGCACGTGCAGGTTGGTGATGCCCTTGTCGGAGTTCACCATGGCCAACTGCGGCAGCGTCTTGTAGGCGGCGTCGATGTCGGCGGTGATCGCGGCCTGCTGGTCGGCGGGCAGCGACTGGATCTTGGCGTACAGGTCGCCAATGCCGTTGTTGGGGTCGAAACCGGCGTGCTTGAGGGCGTCGGCGTGCTTGGCCAGGACGTCCTTGTAGAACACGGAGACCACGTGGCCGAAGATGACGGGGTCGGAGACCTTCATCATGGTGGCCTTCAGGTGGACCGAGAACAGCACGCCGTTGGCGCGCGCGTCGTCGATCTGGGCCTGCAGGAAGGACTTGAGCTTGGCGGTCGACAGCACGGCGGCGTCGATGATCTCGCCGGCCTTGACCGGGGTCTTTTCCTTCAGGACGGTCTTGGAGCCGTCAGCGGCGGTCAGTTCGATCTTGACGTCGCCGGCTTCGGCGATGAGAGCCGACTTCTCGGTGCCGTAGAAGTCGCCTTCGCTCATGTGCGCGACGTGCGACTTGGAGTCGGACGACCAGGCGCCCATCTTGTGCGGGTGCTTGCGGGCGTAGTTCTTGACCGACAGCGGGGCGCGGCGGTCGGAGTTGCCTTCGCGCAGGACCGGGTTGACGGCGCTGCCCTTGACCTTGTCGTAGCGCGCCTTGACGTCGCGTTCGGTGTCGTTGGCGGGGGCGTCCGGGTAGTCCGGCAGCTTGTAGCCCTGGTCTTGCAGTTCCTTGATGGCCGCCTTCAGTTGGGGCATCGAGGCGCTGATGTTGGGCAGCTTGATGATGTTGGCTTCAGGCTTGACCGCGAGGGCGCCCAGCTCAGCCAGGGCGTCGGACAGCTTCTGGCTGTCTTCGAGGTAATCCGGGAACAGGGCGATGATGCGGCCTGCCAGCGAAATGTCGCGGGTCTCGACCGTGATGCCTGCGGGTTTGGCGAATGCCTGGACGATGGGCAGCAGCGAACGGGTTGCCAGTGCCGGAGCTTCGTCGGTGAGGGTATAGATAATCTTCGGAGTAAGAGACATGATCCTTGAATCTGTTCGGCTCAGGCGATTAACGCGCAAACCCGAACATGCTATGCGGCGTACGCCGGTAGATGTTGTCGAGAGTGGGTTCGTATGAAGGGACGCGCGGGCAGAGCATCCTTCCAACATGACTGCCGCCCGTCCTATTGTTTGGCTGGACCGGCCGGCCCATGAAAGGACCGTATCCGGGTCCGCCTTGGAAGGTGCGACCGCCACGAACCTTCCATTGTAATACCGTGCTACGCATTGCGCCGGGAAATGGTTCTATTTCTTGATGGCGCCGCAATATGCTTATGACGGTTTTTCGGGGACGCATAGCACGAGGCAGGTGGAAATCGGCATCAAAGCGTCCGCAATCGCCGTTTGACAAAGCCGTGTGATAGGAGGAAAGTACGCCCATGAATTTCCGCGCCGTCCGCATTTCGCTGATTATTACCATCATTCCTGGAATGGTGGGTTAGCGCGCGACCGCAACAGTCACAGCCACCCGCCCCACGAGGCGGGTTTTTTGTGGCCGCCTCTGCCGGGCAAGCAACCCAAGCAGAGAAACCATGTCCGCAACCTCTCCCCACGCACCCTCGGAATTCCAGGCAGGCGCCGCCACGCCGATGGAGTATCTGCGGCAGATCCTGACCGCCCGGGTGTACGACATTGCCCGCGAAACCGAGCTGGACCTGGCGCGGGGGCTGTCCGCCCGGCTGGGCAACACCGTCCATTTCAAGCGCGAAGACAACCAGCCTGTGTTCTCGTTCAAGGTGCGCGGCGCCTACAACAAGATGCGCAACACGCCGCGGGCCGCGCTCGAGCGCGGGGTCATTACGGCGTCGGCCGGCAACCATGCGCAAGGCGTCGCGATCTCGGCGGCCAAGCTGGGCGTGCGGGCGATCATCGTGGTGCCGCAGACCGCGCCGCAGGTGAAGGTTGACGCGGTGCGCGCCCACGGCGGACCAACCGTGACGGTGGTGCAGGCTGGCGATTCGTACAACGACGCCTATGCCCATGCGCAGACGTTGGCGCAGGAGCAGGGCCTGACGTTCGTGCCCGCGTTCGACGATCCCTATGTGATCGCGGGGCAAGGGACGGTGGGCATGGAGATCCTGCGCCAGCATCCTGAGCCGCTGCATGCGATTTTTGTGCCGATCGGTGGCGGCAGCCTGGCGGCGGGCGTGTCGACGTACGTGAAGGCGGTGCATCCCGGCGTGAAGGTCATCGGCGTGCAGACCGAGGACTCCTGCGCCATGGCGCAATCGCTGCGCGTGGGCGAGCGGGTCATCCTGGCTGATGTGGGCCTGTTTTCGGACGGCACGGCGGTCAAGCTGGTGGGCGAGGAGACCTTCCGCCTGTGCCGCGAGTATCTGGACGAAGTGATCCTGGTGGACACGGACGCGGTCTGCGCGGCGATCAAGGACGTGTTCCTGGATACGCGCAGCGTGCTGGAGCCTGCGGGTGCGTTGGCGGTGGCGGGACTGAAAAAGTACGTGGACCGCGAAGGCGCGCGCGGGCAGTCGCTGGTGGCGATCACGTCGGGCGCGAACATGAACTTCGACCGGATGCGTTTCGTGGCGGACCGCGCGGAAGTGGGCGAGGCGCGCGAGGCGGTGTTCGCGGTGACCATCCCCGAAGAGCGCGGCAGCTTCCGCCGGTTTTGCCGAGTGATCGGGAAGCGCAGCGTGACGGAGTTCAACTACCGCATCGCCGACTCGCGCACTGCCCGCATCTTTGTCAGCGTGCAGATCGCTCGGCGCGGCGAGTCGGCCGATATCCTGGCCGCATTGCAGGCGGAAGG
>CBHWAL010000397.1:0-4770 GCA_966111495.1 uncultured Achromobacter sp.
CGAACTGGGCGCGCTCAACGTCGAAATCATGGGACGGGGACATGCCTGGCTCGACACGGGCACGCACGACAGCCTGCTCGATGCGTCGCAGTTCATTGCGACGCTCGAACGCAGGCAAGGGCTGAAGGTCGCCTGCCCGGAAGAGATTGCGTTCCGCAAGCACTGGATAGACGCGGCGCAACTGGAAGCGCTGGCTCGGCCGCTGGTCAAGAGCGGCTACGGCCAATACCTGATGAACCTTCTTACCCGGTTGCCGCACTGATGCGCATCACGCCCTTGTCCCTGCCCGATGTCCTGCGCATCGACCCCGTGAAGCACCAGGACGCGCGCGGCTATTTCGTCGAGACCTATGTGCAATCGGTCTTCGATGCGGCGGTCGGCCGTCCGGTCCATTTTCTGCAGGACAACCAGTCGCACTCGCGGCGCCATGTCCTGCGCGGCCTGCATTATCAGACGCAATATCCGCAGGGAAAGCTGGTGCGCGTCACGGAAGGCGAGATCTTTGATGTTGCCGTGGACATGCGCGAGGGATCGCCCACGTTCGGCCAATGGACGAGCGAAGTCCTGTCATCGGAAAATCTTCGCCAGCTCTGGCTGCCGGAAGGCTTTGCACACGGATTTCTGGTGCTGTCCGATTACGCCAACGTGGTCTACAAGACGACCGCGCCGTACGCGCCGGCGCACCAGCATTGCGTGAGATGGGACGATCCGGGGCTGGCGATTGCCTGGCCGGTGCAAGGCGAGCCGATCACGTCGGACAAAGACCGCCAAGGTCTCGCCTTGGGGCAAGCGCCCCGGATTGCGGTGGTCTGAACCGGGTCAGGTCCGGCGTTTCATGCCGACCAGTCCCAGCGCCAGCGCGGTCCCGACCAGAATGACGCCCGCGCCCGCAAGGATGGGCGCGGTGATGACTTCGTCCAGGAACCAGGCACCCCAGACGACCCCGAATATGGGGACCAGAAACGTGACGCTGACCGCGCCGGTGGGGCCGACGTTGGCGATCAGCCGGAAGAACACGATGTACGCGGCGCCGGTGCACACCACGGCGAGCAGCACCGTCGCGCCCCAGGCCTCCCAGGAGACGGGCTGCTCCGGCCAGGTGACCAGGGCCGCTGGAAGCAGGACCAGGGCGGCCGACACCATGCTGCCCGTCGCGCTGGTCAGCGGATCCACGCCCGTCAGGAAACGCTTGGTCCAGTTGGCGGCAATGCCGTAGAAGACGGGCGCGGAGATCGCGGCAAGCACGGCAAAGCCGGTTCCGCCGGACTGGAAGTCGAGCTTGTCCCAGACCAGCACCACGATGCCGGACATGCCGATCAGCAGCCCGAGCGAGCGGGTCCAGGGCAGCCGGTCTTTCAACCATAGCCAGCCGATGACGGCGCCCCATACCGGCGTCACGGCGTTCGCGACCGACAGGAACCCCGCGCCCAACGACTGGGCGGCATAGGCGTAAAGCAGGAAGGGCAGCGCTGCGTTCAGGGTGCCGACGACGAGAATGGCTTTCCAGCGGCGGGCAATGAGGGGCAGCTTGTTGCGCCAGATCGCCGCGGGCAGAAGAAACAGCGCGGCGAGGCCCACGCGCAGTTCGATCAAGGCCACCGGCCCGAACTCGGGCACGGCGACGCGCATGAAAAGAAACGAGCCGCCCCAGACGGCGGCAAGAATCATCAGGTCCAGCAGATCGCGGCGTTGCATGTTCAGCTCGGAATCAACCTTGGCCGCGGCTCGTGACCAGGTTTCGCATCTTTACCCGGTGCGCCAGCAGCGCGCAGGTCAGGGACAGCACAATACACAGGACCAGCCCGGTGCGCACGCCGGAAAGCACCGTGCTGTGCGAAATCAGAATGCCGACCACGGCGGTGCCCAGCGCGCTGCCGATGGCGCGCGTGGTCTGCACCAGCGCCGAGGCGACGCCAACGTCGCGCCGCTCGCTCAGCATCTGCATGAACAGCGTCAGGTTGGGCAGCAGAAAGCCCAGTGCGCAGCCGTTGACGAAGAATGCGGACAGGATCCACCACGCCGACGTGCCCGGCGAAATCAGCAGCACCATCAGCGATCCGGCCGCCAGCAGGCCGCCGCCAAACACCATCAGCCGTTGCGGCTCGGTCTGCTTGGGGAACATGCGGCCGTTGATGATGCTGCCAACCGAGATCGCCGCCACCAGCGGCGTGAGCAGCAGGCCCGCCTGGCTGGGCGTGTAGCCCAGCACCTGCTGCAACAGCAGCGGGCTGTAGAAGATCAGGATGAACATCACGGCGCCCACCATCATCGCGGCCGCGTTCAAGAGGCGCGGCTCGCGCCCGGACAGGACGCGCAGCGGAAAGATCGGTGACTTTACGCGGCGTTCGGTCGGAATCAGGATGGCGATGGCGGCGGCGCCGACCAGCGCCAGCGTCAGGCCGAGCACCGGGTGCGCGTGTTCACCGCTGGCAAACGCCAGTTCCAGCGCGGCCAGCGGCGCGCCCACCGCCAACACGAGCAGAATGGCGCCCAGCCAGTCGATCTTGCGGCTGCCGTCGTGGATGGGCCGGATGCGCGGGAAATAGCGCGCCAAGAGGAAGAAGGCCGCGGCGGCCGCGATGGGCGTGATGAAAAACGCCGCGCGCCATCCCAGGGCCTGCGTGGCCGCGCCGCCCAGAACCGGCCCGATGCCGCTTGCCATGGCAAAGGCCGCGGATACCAGCGCCATCCATCTGACGCGCTGCTTGGCATCGGGAAACAGATCCGCCGGCGCGGCGAATGCCGTGGCGATCATCATGCCCCCGCCCACCCCCTGCAGGGTGCGGAAGACGATGAGTTGGGTCATGGACTGCGCCAGGCCACAGGCGATGGAGCCCAGCGCGATGATCAGCACCGACACCAGCATCAAGGGCTTGCGGCCAAACATGTCGCCCAGCCGGCCAAAGATCAGGATAGAAGCCGCGGTGGCCAGCAAATAGCCCGTGCCGACCCACGCATACAGCGCCATGCCGTTCAGCGCCTCGGCCACGCGCGGCAGGGTGGTGCTGATGATGGTGGAATCCAGGGCAGCTAGCACCACGGTGGCCGACACGCCTGCCATCGCCATCAGCAGGTCCCGTCGTGAGCGTGTGGGATCAGTGGCTGGCTGCGGAGGCGTCGGCGGCGGATTCATGCCGTCAAGGATATCACCGGCACCCTAGGGTTATCACTTGTAAAACGCGTGGTATCCCCAGAATACGGCGATGACGAGTACGACCAGCATCCACGACCAGCGCGAATTGGAAAGACCCCGCGCTTCGGGTTCGGGAGGCGGGGGAGGGGGCGCCAACCGCGGCTGGGCCGCCATGTGGTCGATGAAGGATGCGAAGAACTTCTCGATGATCTTCTCGCCGGCCTTCAGGAGCACGCCTTCTCCACATTCGCCGAGCTTGCCGCCCGCCATGCCGGCCACCGTGTACGCCACGCGGGTGCCCTGGTCTTTGGTGGAGAGGTTGATCTGCGCCGTGCCGATCGCCAGGCAGGCGGCGCGTCCCTTGCCTTCGAACACCAGCGTGCAGCTATCGGGGGCGTTCATGTCGGAGAGCAGGATCTCGCCTTCGTAGTCGGTGTCGATGCCGGCGATCTTGGCGCGCAGCGTGACCGCATATTCGGTGGGGCTGCGCATGGCGACTTCGACACACCCGGGAATGCACTTCTGTAACACTCGCGGGTCAGTCAACGCATCCCATGTCTGGTGCTGCGTCGAAGGAATCCATTGGGCATCGGCAATGCGCATGGTTGTCTCCCTGTTCCAACAGTGTTGTGAATCCATTGTGGACCGGTCCGGAGAAAATAGCCACGAATTGGCGGCACCTTCTCCCACTGAAGGATAGTGAGACTTACTATTATTCGTTAGGTCAGGATGAGCGAAAAAGGCCGAAGATCCGCATAGAACGGCGTTTTCTGCATGTTATGATGTTCAGTTGCGCTAAAACTTAGTATGCGCACTTTGCGCCTTCAGTTTGATTTTGTTCAATTTGAATGGTTTGCAAAGATATTGTTGCCAATATTTTACCGGTTGTAATACGCGCTGAAGACTTTCAAGGCGTCGCGTCAGCCGCATATTGGGCCCCATATTTTGCTTGATGAATCCGCCGCCGAAACGGCGCTCAGCGGATTTGTCGGCGACCAGTATCGCGATTATTTCCAATAACTTTATGTTCGCCTCGCGTCTGTTTGAAGCGGGGCGTCCAAGCGGGATAGGTAGTGTGAATCCTCATCAGGCACAGCGTGTATCTCCGGCTGCGATGTTCGACAGCATCTGGAGCAATCGAAAGCTCGCCGTTCAAATGTGCAAGCGGGAAGTCCTGGGCCGCTATCGCGGCTCAATTTTCGGGCTGGCGTGGTCGTTCTTTACGCCGCTCTTGATGTTGACGGTCTATACGTTTTTCTTCACGGTCGTCTTCAAGGCGCGCTGGGGCGTCAGCCAGGAAGCCAGCCACGCGAATTTCGCGGTCGTGCTGTTTGTCGGATTGATCGTGCACGGGCTGTTTTCCGAGTGCATCAGCCGCGCGCCCGGCCTGATCCAGAGCAATGTGACCTACGTGAAGAAGGTCGTGTTTCCGCTCGAGATCTTTCCGTGGGTGGCGATGGGGGCGGCGCTGTTCCATGCGGCCATCAGCGTGTGCGTCCTGTTGATTGCACAACTGGTGCTCAGCGGCTCCATCAGCTGGACGGCGATATTCTTCCCGATTGTGCTGATTCCGCTGCTGATGGTGACCATGGGATTCGCCTGGTTCCTTTCCGCCACGGGCGTGTATGTGCGAGACA
>CBHWAL010000398.1:0-4767 GCA_966111495.1 uncultured Achromobacter sp.
CGCCGAACAGGTCGCCGACGACGTTCATGCCGTCCATCAGCGGACCTTCGATCACTTCAATGGGGCGGCCGCCGCGCGCAAAGATCTTCTGGCGCACTTCTTCGGTGTCTTCCACGATGAAGGCGGTGATGCCGTGCACCAGCGCGTGCGACAGGCGCTGCTCGACCTCGGCCTGACGCCAGGCCAGGTCTTCTTCCTTCTTGGCGCCGGAACCCTTCACGGTGTCGGCAAACTGCACCAGGCGTTCGGTGGGCGTGCGCTCGTCGGCCGGATCGGTCTTGCCGACGGGCTCGGGGCGGTCCAGCACCACGTCTTCCACCAGGTCGCGCAGCGTGGCATCCAGGTCGGCATACACGCCCAGCTGGCCGGCATTGACGATGCCCATCGTCATGCCTTCCTTGACCGCGTAATACAGGAACACGGTGTGGATGGCCTCGCGCATCGGCTCGTTGCCGCGGAACGAGAAGCTGACATTGGACACGCCGCCCGAGATGCGCGCGTGCGGCAGATTCTCGCGGATCCAGCGCGTGCCTTCGATGAAGTCCACGGCGTAGTGGTTGTGCTCGTCGATGCCGGTCGCGACCGCGAAGACGTTCGGGTCGAAGATGATGTCTTCCGGCGGGAAGCCCTCTTCCTCGACCAGGATCTTATAGGCGCGGCCGCAGATTTCCTTGCGGCGCTCCAGCGTGTCGGCCTGGCCCAGTTCATCGAACGCCATCACCACGACCGCGGCGCCGTAGCGGCGGCACAGGCGGGCATGGTGGCGGAACGGCTCCAGCCCTTCCTTCATGGAAATCGAGTTCACGACCGCCTTGCCCTGCACGCACTTCAGGCCGGTCTCGATGACTTCCCACTTCGAGCTGTCTATCATGACCGGCACGCGCGCAATGTCGGGCTCGGACGCGATCAGGTTCAGGAAGCGGTGCATGCAGGCCACCGAATCCAGCATGGCCTCGTCCATGTTGATGTCGATGATCTGCGCGCCGTTCTCGACCTGCTGGCGGGCCACGGCCAGCGCCTCGTCGTACTTCTCTTCGCGGATCAGCCGGGCGAACATCTTGCTGCCTGTCACGTTGGTGCGTTCGCCCACGTTGACGAACAGCGTGTCCTCGTCGATGTTCAGGGGCTCCAGGCCCGACAGGCGGGTCTTGACGGCGATCTCGGGCACGACGCGCGGCGTCAGCACCGTCACTTTCTCGGCGATGGCGCGGATATGGTCCGGCGTGGTGCCGCAGCAGCCGCCCGACATGTTCACCAGACCCGCGCGCGCAAATTCCTCGAGCAGGGCCGATGTGTCGGCCGGCGTCTCGTCAAAGCCGGTCTCGGCCATGGGATTGGGCAGGCCGGCGTTGGGATACACGCAGACGTAGGTGTCGCAGATCTTGGACAGCTCGGCCACGTAGGGGCGCATCAGCGCCGCGCCCAGCGCGCAGTTCAGGCCGACGGTGACGGGACGCGCGTGGCGCACCGAGTTCCAGAAGGCCTCGACCGTCTGGCCCGACAGGATGCGGCCGGACGCGTCGGTCACCGTACCGGAGATCATCACCGGCAGGCGGATGCCGCGTTCTTCGAACACTTCCTCGGTGGCGAAGATGGCCGCCTTGGCGTTCAGCGTGTCGAAGATGGTTTCGATCAGGACGATGTCGATGCCGCCATCGAGCAGGCCGTTGAGCTGCTCGATATAGGCAACGCGCAGCTCGTCGAACGTGACATTGCGGGCGCCCGGGTCGTTCACGTCCGGCGAAATGGAAGCCGTCTTGGGCTGCGGGCCGAGCGCGCCGGCCACGAAGCGCGGCTTGTCCGGCGTGCTGTAAGCGTCACAGGCCTCGCGCGCCAGTTGCGCAGACACCAGGTTCAGCTCGTAGGCCAATTCCGGCAGGTCATAGTCGCCCTGGGCGATTGTTGTGGCGCCGAAGGTGTTGGTCTCAATGACGTCAGCGCCTGCGTCCAGGTACTGGCGGTGGATCTCCGAGATGACGTCGGGCCGCACCAGCGACAGCAGCTCGTTATTGCCCTTCACGTCCTTGCCGTGCTCGGCAAAACGCTCGCCGCGGAAGTCCGCTTCGCCCAGCTTGTAGCGCTGGATCATGGTGCCCATGGCGCCGTCCAGGATCAGGATGCGCTTGCCCAGCAGGCGGGCAAAATCGCCGCCGCGGGTATAGGCTTCGGGAGGGTACGGCAGGCGGGGATACGACACGATCAGGTCCAAATTGGGTTGGCCACGGCAGCGCCGATGTGGCTAAAAAGCGAAAAACGCTGAAAAAACAAGCCCTGATCGTAACAAAATGGGCCTTCGCGCGCCTCACGGTGATACAGTTTCGGCCCCGAACCGGTGCTTTCGGCGCATCAGGTTGGGCAAGGACGCAACACTTGCCCGCCGCGAGCGAAAGATAAACGGGAAACAGGAAGACGCCCCACGCGGCGCCGCGCCGCCCAAAAGGCCGCCGCGGCTGTCTGCCAGTCCAGCCTGTGCTGCCCCCGCAACGGTCCCCATGCGCGCTTGGCGCCCATGGCAGCCCGATACCGGCCTGTTCGCTCGTCAGGATGCCTGTTTCCCGCCGCCCGGCCTTTTGGCCCGCCCGGCGCACCGGCATCCTTCCCATCGTGAATGGCCTGCGGGGTCGCGGGCCGCACCGAGGTCTTGTAGATGAAAGCCCGCTCCATCCGGCGCTACGCCGGCGCCTTGCTCTGTTCCGCTCCGGCCATTGCCGCCGCCCAGCAAACCGCTCCCGCCCCGTCCGAACTCGACAGCATCACCGTCACCGCCCAGCGCGTGCCCACCGACGGCCGCACGCTGCCGGTGTCGATCTCGGTCATCACCGCCCAGGACATCGCGGCCAGCAGCGCCCGCACCATGCAGGACCTGCTGTCCACTCAGGCCGGCATCAATCTGATCAACACCAGCAGCTCCAGCGACAACGCTATCGTCGACCTGCGCGGCTTCGGCATCACCGGCGCCAGCAACACGCTGATCCTGATCGACGGCGTCAAGCAGAACACCAACGACCTGTCGGCGCCCAGCCTGGGCGTGGTGCCGCTGGACCAGGTCGAACGCATTGAAATCGTGCGCGGCAGCGGCTCCGTGCAATACGGCGGCGGCACCACCGGCGGCGTGATCAACATCATCACCCGCTCCGACTTCTCGAAGGAGCCGGTCACCGCCCGCGCCACCGCCACCTTCGGCAGCTACGGCCTGCGCCAATATGACGCCGCGGTCGCGATGAACAACGAGAAGGTGGGCGTGGACGCCTACATGCAGTCGCTGCACAGCAACGGCTACCGCGACAACAGCGGCGAACGCCGCGAAGGCGGCGGCGGCGGCATCACGTTCCGCCACGACGACGGTTCGATCCGCCTGTATGGCCGCACGACCACGCAGAAGCTGGAACTGCCCGGCCCGCGCACGATCAACCCGTTCACGGGCGTGAACGAATTCCAGGACGATCCGCGCGGCTCGAAGAACGACGTCGATTACGTCAAGACCACGACCACCACGTTCGGCCTGCAGCTCGAGCAGGCCATCGGCGCCGGCGTGCTGTATTCGGACCTGTCGACCCGCGAAAAGAAGCTCAGCGGCCTGACCTATGACGGGTTCGGCGACACGCTGCGCGACCAGAAGCTGGAAGAGAACATCGCCAGCGTGCGCTATCGCCTGCCGATCAACGGCGGCCACAGCGTCGTCTTCGGCGCGGATGCGCAGGAAGCCAAGACCACTGCCGACCAGAACGCCTACTACGACTTCGAACCGTCGAAGTGGCAGTCGCGCCAGCACCAGTACGGCCTGTTCGCCGAAGGTCAGATCCGCGCCACCGACAGCACCTACGTGACGATGGGCGTGCGCCGCCAGTACGCGTCCGACGACCTGGAAGTGATTTCCGGATCCGGCACGCCGTCCGACCGCAGCCATCACCTGACCGCGTGGCAGTTGGGCGTGCGCCAGGACCTGTCCGGCGGCTTCGGCCTGTACGGCAAGGTCGGCCGCAGCTTCCGCCTGCCCAATGCCGACGAACTGCTGTCCGTCCAGTCGCCGCTGGCCCCGCAGACCTCCATCGACAAGGAAATCGGCGTCACCTGGCAGTCGGCCAGCAGCAGCGCGCGCCTGTCGTACTTTCACTATGACCTGACCAACGAGATCCAGTACAACCCGCTGGCCGACGGCCTGTGGGGCCCGGGCACGGGCGCCAACACCAACCTGGATCCGACCCGCCGCCAGGGCATCGAGCTTGAAGGCCACACCGCGCTGTCCAGCAGCGTCAGCGTGGACGCCAACCTGACCTGGATGGAAGCGCAATTCCGCTCCGGCACCTACGCCGGCGTCGACCTGGCCGGCAAGACCGTGCCGCTGGCCCCCAAGTGGCTGGCCAACGCCGGCGTGACGTGGCGCCCCACCGATGCGTTCCTGTGGAACGTGTCGGCGCAATACGTGGGCAAGTCGCGCATGGACAACGACCAGGCCAACCAGTTCGACAAGGAGCTGGACGCATACGTGCTGTTCAACACCAAGCTCGCGTACAAGTTCACCCGCAACATCGAAGGCGCGGTGGGCGTGAACAACATCTTCGACCGCCAGTACGCCACGTACGGCATCCGCGGCGGCAACGCCTCGTTCGAAATGCTGGGTCCCGTCGCCAACTACAGCCTGTACCCCGCCCCCGGCCGCAACTTCTACGCGTCGCTCACGCTACGCTACTGATTGCCGCCTTGCGGACAGGGCCTGCCGGTCTGAGCCTTTGTTGAGGTTCAGGGTCCGCGCAGGCCCTTTTCTAT
>CBHWAL010000399.1:0-4754 GCA_966111495.1 uncultured Achromobacter sp.
CTGGGCCGCCTGCGCGTGGCCGAGAAGATCAATGACGACTGGGTCGTGCACCAGTGGATCAAGAAGGCCGTGCTGCTGTCGTTCCGTCTGAACGAGAACGCCATCATGGGCCAGGCGCCCCTGCAGTTCTACGACAAGGTGCCGCTCAAGTTTTCGGAATTCGGCGACAACGCGTTCAAGCAAGGCGGCTACCGCGTGGTGCCCCCGGCCGTGGCCCGCCGCGGCTCGTTCATCGCCCGCAACGTCGTGCTGATGCCGTCCTACGTGAACATCGGCGCCTATGTTGACGAAGGCACCATGGTCGACACGTGGGCCACCGTCGGTTCGTGCGCCCAGATCGGCAAGAACGTCCACCTGTCGGGCGGCGTTGGCATCGGCGGCGTGCTCGAGCCTCTGCAAGCCAACCCCACCATCATAGAAGACAACTGCTTCATCGGCGCGCGCTCCGAAGTCGTGGAAGGCGTGGTGGTCGAAGAGAACTCGGTGCTGGCCATGGGCGTGTTCCTGTCGCAAAGCACCAAGATCTATGACCGCGCCACGGGCAAGATCACCTACGGCCGCGTGCCGTCGGGTTCGGTCGTGGTCCCCGGTTCGCTGCCGTCGGCCGACGGCTCGCACAGCCTGGCCTGCGCCGTGATCGTCAAGCGTGTCGACGCGCAAACCCGCGCCAAGACCAGCATCAACGACCTGCTGAGGGCTTGATGAGCAATTCGGCCGTACTGGATCTGGTCAAGGACCTGATCGCCCGTCCCTCCGTGACGCCGGCGGACGAAGACTGCCAGGCGGCGCTTGCCGCCCGGCTCGAACGCATCGGCTTTACCTGCGAGACCATCGCGCAGGGCGGCGTGACCAATCTGTGGGCCCGTCGCGGCAGCGCCGCGCCCCTGACGGTCTTTGCCGGCCACACCGACGTGGTGCCCCCGGGTCCGCGCGAAAAGTGGCACAGCGATCCCTTCGTGCCCACCGAACGTGACGGCTGGCTGTATGGCCGCGGCGCGGCCGACATGAAAAGCTCGATCGCCGCCTTCGTGGTGGCGGCCGAGGAGTTCGTGGCGGCCCATCCGCAGCATGGCGGTTCGATCGCGCTCTTGATCACGTCCGACGAGGAAGGCCCGTCCATCGATGGCACCGCCATCGTCTGCGACGCGCTCAAGGCGCGCGGCGAGCAGCTCGATTACTGCATCGTCGGCGAGCCCACCTCGGGCGATGTGCTGGGCGACACCTGCAAGAACGGCCGCCGCGGCTCGTTGTCGGGCAAGCTCACGGTCAAGGGCATCCAGGGCCACGTGGCCTACCCGCATCTGGCGCGCAACCCCGTGCACCAGCTTGCGCCGGCGCTGGCCGACATCGTGAATATCGAATGGGACCAGGGCAATGAATACTTCCCGCCCACGACGTTCCAGGTGTCGAACCTGAACTCGGGCACGGGCGCCACGAATGTGGTGCCGGGCGAGGCGGTGGCGTTGTTCAACTTCCGCTTCTCGACCGCCAGCACGCCCGAAAGCCTGAAGCAGCGGGTTCATGCCGTGCTGGACAAGCACGGCCTGGAGTACGACCTGGAGTGGGAACTGGGCGGCGAGCCCTTCCTGACCCCGCGCGGTTCGCTCACCGATGCACTGGTGCAGGCGATCCACGCAGAGACGGGCGTGACCGCCGAGCTGTCGACCACGGGTGGCACGTCCGACGGCCGCTTCATCGCCAAGATCTGCCCGCAGGTCATCGAGTTCGGCCCCGGCAACGCCACGATCCACAAGGTCAATGAGCGCATCGAGGTCGCCTCGCTGGAACCGCTCCAAAACATCTATCGGCGCACGCTGGAAAACCTGCTGTTGCCCGCGTGATGCACGCGCCGGCGGGATTCGCGTCCCGCCGCGCACACTTTCCAGCCCCCTTCCAGGGGGCGTTTTTCCGTTTTCCCCCTGGGGCGGTGAATTGAATGCCTGATACGAACGCTACCTCCCGCGAAGAATTGCAGACCGTGCGCGACCTGATCCGCTACGGCGTGTCGCGCCTGAATGGCGCCCAGGTGTCGCTGGGACATGGCAGCGACAATGCCTGGGACGAGGCGGTCTACCTGACCTTGCACGCGCTGCATCTGCCGCTGGATACGCTCGATCCCTTCCTGGACGCCCGCGTGGTGCGCGAAGAGCGCGAGCGCGTGCTCGACCTGCTGGACCGGCGCGTGACCGAACGCGTGCCCGCCGCCTACCTGACCAACGAAGCGTGGCTGCGCGGCCACCGGTTCTACGTCGATAAACGGGTCATCGTGCCGCGCTCGCCGATCGCCGAGCTGCTCGACCAGGGGCTGTCGCCGTGGGTGCAGGATGCGCTGGCGGTGGAGAACGTGCTGGACATGTGCACCGGATCGGGCTGCCTGGCGATTCTGTCCGCGCTGGCCTTCCCCTACGCGCACGTGGACGCGGTGGATGTGTCGGCCGACGCGCTGGAAGTCGCCCGCCGCAACGTCGACGACTATGGTCTTTCCGACCGCCTGGACTTGCACGCAAGCAATCTCTTCGACAACCTGCCCGCGCGCGAATACGACGTGATCGTCTGCAATCCGCCCTACGTGAACAGCGGCTCGATGCGCGCCCTGCCCCAGGAATACCTGCACGAACCGCAACTGGCGCTGGCCGGCGGCGACGACGGCATGGACCTCGTGCGCCGCATCGTGGACGCGGCGCCAAAATACCTGTCGGAAAACGGCGTGCTGGTGCTCGAGATCGGCCATGAGCGCGATTTCTTCGAGGCCGCCTTCCCGCAGCTTTCGCCCGTCTGGCTGGACACTGAAGAAGCCTCGGACCAGCTTCTGCTGCTTACCCGCGAGCAACTGAGCCTGTGATACGCGCCAATGGATTGACCCTGCGCCGCGGCACGAAAGTGCTGCTGGACGGCGCCGAATTCGTCGTAAACCCGGGTGAACGGGTCGGCATCGTGGGCAAGAACGGCGCGGGCAAGTCCTCGCTGTTCGCGCTGCTGACCGGCTCGCTGGACCTGGACGCCGGCACCTTGTCGTTGCCCGCTGGCTGGCGCATCGCCAGCGTAGAGCAGGAACTGCATGCAGACGACCGCCCTGCCCGCGAATTTGTCATCGACGGCGACACGCACCTGCGCGCGTTGCAGGCGCAGCGCGCGGCGCTGACCGACGACCAGGGCACGCAGATCGCGGAAGTGGAAGCCGCATTGGTGGAAGCCGGCGCCTGGAGCGCCGCCTCGCGCGCCGAGCAACTGCTGGCCGGTCTGGGCTTCAAACCGGCCGAGTGGACGCAGCCCGTCGAGAGCTTTTCCGGCGGCTGGCGCATGCGCCTGGCCCTGGCCCGTGCGCTGATGGCCCCGTCCGAATTGCTGCTGCTGGACGAGCCCACCAACCACTTGGACCTGGACGCCATGCTGTGGCTGGAGAAATGGCTGGTCGCCTATGAAGGCACCGTCATGCTGATCTCCCATGACACCGAATTCCTGGACGCAGTCGCGCGCTCCATTCTGCATTTCGACCATGCCAAGCTGACCCGCTACCGCGGCGGCTATGGCGACTTCCTGACGCAACGCGCCGAGCGCCTGCGCCAATCCAACATTGCCTACGAGCGCCAGACGCGCGAGACGGCCCGGCTGCAAGGCTTCATCGACCGCTTCAAGGCCAAGGCATCCAAGGCCAAGCAGGCGCAGAGCCGCGTGAAGGCGCTGGCGCGCATGCAGGTGCTGGCGCCGCTGCAGGCCGAAGCGGGCATCGACATCCGCATTCCGTCGCCCGAACAGGTGCCCGATCCGCTGCTGACGCTGGAACACCTGTCGGCCGGCTACACGGACGCCGAGGGCAACGCCGTGCCCATCCTGCGCGACGTGACGCTGATGGTGCGCGCCGGCAGCCGCGTGGGCGTATTGGGCGCCAACGGGGCTGGCAAGAGCACCCTGATCAAGACCCTGGCCGAAGAGATCCCCGTGCAGGCAGGCGAACGCCGCGCTTCGCGCGGCCAGGCCCTTGGGTACTTCCACCAGCCCCAACTGGACATGCTGGACGTAGACAGCACGCCGATTGCGCACCTGGCCCGCCTGGCGCCGGAAGCGCGCGAGCAGGAGCTGCGCAATTACCTGGGCGGGTTCGGGTTTTCGGGCGACACGGTGACCAGCAAGGTCGGCCCGATGTCGGGTGGCGAAAAAGCGCGGCTCGCGCTGTCGCTCATCGTGTGGCAAAAGCCCAACCTGCTGCTGCTGGACGAACCCAGCAACCACTTGGACGTGGAAACGCGCGAGGCCCTGGCCACCGCGCTGGCGGACTTCGGCGGCAGCATGCTGCTGGTGTCGCACGACCGGCACCTGTTGCGCACCACCGTGGACAGCTTCTGGATCGTGGCGGATGGCGCGGTGCGCGAGTTCGACGGCGATCTGGAGGACTACCGCGACTGGCTGGCCGCCCGCAATGCGGACGAGCGTGCCGAGGCGCGCGAGAACGCCGAGAACGGCGGCGAAGCGGTCGTGGATCGCAAGGCGCAACGCCGTGCCGAAGCCGAACAGCGGCAACGCCTGTCCGCCCTGCGCAAGCCGCTGGAGTCCAAGCTGGCAAAGGTGGAAACCGAAATGGAAAAGCTGAAGGTGAAACTGGCGGCCCTGGACACGGTGATCGCCGATCCGGACCTGTATTCCGACGCGCGCCGCGCCGAACGCCAGAAGGTCATGGCGGACCACGGCGAACACGGCAAGCGGATGGGGGAACTGGAAGAGCAGTGGCTTGAGCTGCAGGGCTCGCTGGAAGAGAT
>CBHWAL010000400.1:0-4745 GCA_966111495.1 uncultured Achromobacter sp.
GGGGCAAGGCGAGCAAGCATGAAAAATCCAGGATTCGCGAGAGGCCCCATAACACCACCATGTAGCGCCCGCAGGAAAGACGGGCCACGCGATATACGTGGCTCAGGGCGCAGCGACCGCGCTGCGCCGGTCGACCTTGCGGCTGAGCACGATCGAGGTCTGCGTCTGCTTGACGCCGTCGATGAGTCCGATGCGATCGAGTAGCGCGTCCAGCTGCTCGTGGGTCTCGCAGCGCAGGAAGATCAGGTAATCGTAGGGGCCGCTGACCGAAGACACTTCCTCGACCTCAGGCATCTTCTCCAGTTCGCGGATCACGGCGGCCGGCGTCTTGGGCAGCACGCTGATGAAACAGTAGGCCCGCACCGCCGCCTCTTCCAGCAGCCGCCCAAGGCGCACGCCATAGCCGGAAACGATGCTCTCGCGTTCCAGCCGCGCGATGCGCGCGACCACGGTCGTGCGCGCAAGCCCGAGCTTGCGGGCCAGGATGGCGGCGGGTTCGCGCGCATTGGCCTGCAAGAGGCTCAGCAGTTGCCGGTCGATGGCGTCGAGTCGTTCGTTCATGCGATGGGCGATGGCGTTGAGCAGGAAGGCGAAGTGGCGACGGTACAGGCGCCGGCCTGCCCGCGTCAATGCGGCGCCGCTAGCCGTCGGACTCGGGCGGAATGCCGCCGTGATAGACACGGCCGTCGAACTCGAAGCGCGTGATGGTCTTGTGCGCGGCATCGAAGATGCGGTCACGGCTGGCGGCGTCCAGGCCGTCGTGGTCCGCAAAGCTGAAGCGGCACAAATCGATGTCGCTGTCGTAGAACGCGCTGTGCACGAAGCGGCTGACATCCGATTCGTGCGCAAAATGGGCGAACTCGCGCAGTTGCTCCATTTCGTGGAACGAGCCGTTGCGGCTGACCAGCAGCATGCCGAACTTGCGTTCTTCGTCCGCCGTCGGTTCCGGCGGCAGCGCCGCGCCATCGCCGTGCGGGTCCTGGCAGTCGAAGTGCGCGCCCGCTTCTCGCATGGCGGCCAGCACGCGCTGCCATTCCGGTTCTTCCAGTGTCAGCCGGGCCATCATGTAGAACAGCCGCTGCCGGCCCAGCGTGCGGGGTTCCGGGCCGCCCGCATAACTGGGCCACGGCGTCGAGGCGTCGAGCCCGGCCAGCTCGGCCATCCTGCTGTCGGGGAAGCCCAGCCTGTCCTGCAGCCGTTGCAGCGACTGGGCGCTTGGCGGGACGTAATTCTGGATCGTTTTCATGTGCGCGCTCCGGTTGTGCCGGGCGCCCGGGGGCCGCGCCGGCGGCGTGCGCCGCGGTGCCCTTGCGGCTACGCTTCATGCTAGCGCCGAGCCCGGTGCTTGCCTAGCCGCGCCGAAACGCCATGCTAGGATTCGCGCCAGATTTCAATGCCAGGAGGCTTTACATCATGGACATCCAGGAACAGATCGCCGTTGTCGTGCACACCATCTCGCACCAGGGCGGCCGCATCGACGCGCTCAATACTACGCTGCTCTCGATGCTGCATCTGGCGAAGAATTCGCCAGGCCTGCGCGAGGCCATCGAGGCACAGCTAGAGCAGAATTACTCTGGCCTGCTGGCGCGTTCCGAGAATCCGCAATACGTCGCGGGTTTCGAAAGCGTGCGCGACATGGTCCTGACCGCCCTGAAGTGATGCGCCCGGCGGCAGTTACCCACAGGTTCTGTGGACAAGCCTTGGGATAGCGCGGGCATAGATCCACAAACTCCTTCAATTACAACGGCTTGCGCGGGGCGGTCAAAAGCGGCTCCATTGCGCTGATGCGAAGCGCGATCTGCCCGCCGCCACGGCAGGCCAAGCCCGGGTAATATGCGGCCCCATGCGGAATCAGTATTCATTGGAAGGCCGGAACCTCGCCCTGGCGGCGCGCGTCTCGGAAGCAGCAAAGCTGGCGGCATTTGACCCTGGCAAGCTTTCCCCCGAGGCGAGGGAGAGCTGGGAGCGCATGGGCCATGGCTTCAAGGCGTGGCACGACTTCGACCAGCGCCACCCGATCCTGCGCCGCCTGGCAAAGCTGCCGGTCATCGGCACCCTGTACCGCAATGCGCGCCGCCGCCATGTGCAGCGCGCAAGCGGCAAACTGGTGTTTTGAACGCGCCCGCCGCTACCGGCGGCGGCGCGCGTAGACCTGATAGGCCAGCCACACCAGCGCGCCGAGCGCCACCGCGACGGCCAGCTTGGTCTCCACGCCATGCAGGCGTCCCAGCAGCGCCTCGATCGTCCGGCCGAACACAAACCCCAGCAGGCTGAAACAGACCGCCCAGATCACGGCGGCGATGGCGTTCAGCACCAGATAACGCAGAGCCGGCACCTTGGACACCCCTAGCGCAACGGGCCCGACCGTCCGCAAGCCATACAGAAAGCGCAGGGCCAATATGAAACCGTTGGGATATCGGTCAATCGCGGAGAGCGCCTTGTCGAACGCGGGCTTGGCGCGGATGCGCTGCACGTAGCGATGATCGCGGTAGCGGCGGCCCAGCAGGAACAGCAGTTGATCCGCCATGAACGAGCCGGCGAAGGCGCAGAACATGACGTAGGGCAGGTGGAATAATCCCTGGTGCGCCAGGAATCCCGCAAACACCACCACGCTTTCGCCTTCCAGGAAGGTCCCGCCCAGCACGGCCCACAGGCCATAATCCGCGATGAATTGATGCAGTGTCGCGTTCATCCTGTCCTTTCTTCCACGATGCGCGCGAGCGTCACCAGTGCGTGCGAGATTTCCGGCGTGATGCGTTGCCCGCAACTGATGCGCAGGAAGTGGTTATAACGGGCGCCATTTGAAAACATCGCGCCTGGCGCCACCCGTATACCCTGCCGCAGCCCCGCCTCAAAGACTTCCATGCCCGACACGCCCTCGGGCATTTCCACCCAGAGCAGCATGCCGCCTTGCGGCATGCTCAACCGTGTGCCCCGCGGAAAATGCGCGGCAATGGCTTCGGCGGTCAGGTCGCGCTGCGTTTTCAGCTCGCGCCGCAGCCGGGACAGATGGCGGTCGTAGGCGCGCGAGCCCATGTATTCCGACACTGCGATCTGCGCCAGCGGTTCGTTGGGACGGCTTTGCGCGAACTTGAGCATGGCGATCCGGGCTTTCCACCGGCCGCCGAGCAGCCAGCCCAGCCGCATTCCGGGCGCCAGTGTCTTGTGCATCGACGAACAATAGATGACGTTGCCCGTCGCATCCCAGGATTTCGCCGCTGCCAGCGGCGTGTCGTCGTCAGTCAGCGCGCCGTACGTGTCGTCCTCGATGAGCGGCACTTGTTGGCGCTCGCACAGCGCCACGAGCCGCGCTTTGTGTGCGTCTGGCATGACGCAACCGAGCGGATTATGAAAATTCGGCACGACGACCACGGCGCGGATGTTGCCGTGGGTCTGGAACGCCAGGTCGAGCGCTTCGATCGACAGTCCGTGCTGCGGGCTGGTGGGAATCTCGAGCGCGCGCATGCCCAGGCTTTCCAGGATCTGCAGCAGACCGAAGTAGGCGGGCGATTCCACGGCGATGGTGTCGCCGGGCCGGGCAACGGCGCGCAGCGCCAGATTCAGGGCTTCGATGCAGCCATGCGTGACGATGACGTCGTCCGGCGTGGCGTTGATGCCATTGGCCAGTGCGCGGCGGGCCAGCACCCCGCGCAGGTCGGGATGCCCTTGCGGCGGCACGGGACTGACCAGCACCTCGGGCGATTGCCGCAGGGCGCGCGTCATCGCCTGCTTGAGCGCCTCCATCGGATAGGCCTGCGGCACGGCCGCGGCCAGCGCGAAGTTGGCGCTGACCCGGTGCGCCTCGCATTTGGCGATGAAGTCCGAAACCCGGTCATGAATGCCGACATACTGCGCCGCGCCGAGGGTCTGGCGGATGTCGGGCTCGCTCACGGGCGGAATGCTGTTGCGTCGGGGTTTCAGGACGAAATAGCCCGAGCGGGGGCGGGCCTCGATCAGGCCGTCGTCCTCAAGCTGGCGGCAAGCCTGCAGCGCCGTCGACAGGCTGACGTGATGGGTGCGCACCAGCGTGCGAACCGATGGCATGCGCTGGGCGGGGGCCAGCACGCCGGTCTGGATGGCGCGCCGGTAGTGATTGGCCAGGCGTAGGTACAGCGGTTGAGGTTCCATTCGCCGATCTTGCTCCCCGGGGTTGGACGGTGGGTAGGCACAGATGCAGGAAAAGTACACCATAACAGCGACAAAATCGACCCTCTGCATCGGTACAGAAAGCCGGTTTGTGTGGCTGTTGCGCAAAGCAGGGCGGGCGTAGCCTGTGATGGTCCTTCTGGAGATCATCATGACCCCGCATTCCGACCCCGCCTCGCCAGGCCAGCGCCTGGATCTTCCCGCCGGCGCCAGCCGGGTGTTCGTCCTGCGTGCCGGCGCCGCCGTCGTCTGCGTGGAAGGCCGCGGGCTTTTAGACGCGCCCCAAAACGGCCTGGAAGCCGCGGGTGGACTGCATCGCGTCGTTCCGGTCCGGCTCAACGCAGGCGAGGCTCATGGTGTGTCCTACGGCGGCGCGGTGCGCCTGACCGCCCTGGGTGGCACGCAGGTGATCTGCCTGGATCCTGCCGGACGCCTGAACACGATCCTGCGCCGTGCCGTCGCTTTTTTTTGCGGGTTTCTGTCGAAAAACGGAAACATTCGCGTGGGTGCGCTGCACAAGATTTCAAAATGATGTATGATTCACACATCAGACGCGGGGTGGAGCAGTCTGGCAGCTCGTCGGGCTCATAACCCGAAGG
>CBHWAL010000401.1:0-4740 GCA_966111495.1 uncultured Achromobacter sp.
CTGCCCATCAACGTGTCCTGACGTTGGCGTAACCTATGAAAAACCGTGAAGTAAAGCTGCTTGTCGCACCCCGCCGCCCGTGGGGGGGGCGGGTCCGCACCGCCTTCGCCGCAGGCGCCTGCGTGCTTGCAGGCGCCTCGGCATGGGCGGCGGAACCGCCCAATGCCGAGGCGGGCCGCGCCTTGTTCCTGAAGTCGACAACCCCGGCCTGTGCCGTCTGTCACACGCTGGCCGATGCCGGTGCGGCCGGGACCATCGGGCCAAACCTCGATGAACTGAAGCCCGACACCAACCGCGTCACGCAGGCCGTGCGCAACGGGATCGGCGTCATGCCGGCGTTCGATGCCTTGAACGATGCGGACGTGCAGGCGCTGGCGCAGTATGTGTCGGGCGCTACCGGGGCGCAGTAGCCGGCCCGCAAGCTATCGCAGGTAGACCACCGGGCAGCCTAGCGCTGCCCGGCGCCACTATGCGCGTCAGTGCGCCGAAAGCGGCCATGTTAGGCTTTTCGCCGGCCGATCTTCCGGCCTCAATCACACCGACGACGATTCCCCCATGACGCTCCGACCGCTTGCACTGCTGTTTGCCGCGCTGGCCCTGTCGCCCGCTATCCGCGCTCAGACCACTTCTCATGCGGCTGCCTGGACTCCCGCAGGCCCTACGGCGTGCAGCGTTTCGGGCTGGACGACCAATGACAAGCCCGCGATCCCGGTGCGCGCCTCGCCCTCCGCCAGCGGCAAGCAGGTCGGCACGCTGCCCACCACGCGCGGCGACAGTCCCGATCCCGAGGTCGACCTCTACAGTGTCACCTTTGACGTAACCGAGGCGCGTGACGGCTGGCTGAAGATCAAGAACGCCAGCGACGCCATGAGCGGCAGCGACCGCAGCCCGCCGCGGCCCGTCTATCAAGGCGAGGGCTGGATCGCCGCCGGGGACGCGCAAGTCGGCATCCAGTCAGCGCGGGGCTATGCCCGCCCGGACGCCGGCAGCGAACGTTTGCTGGACCTGGGCAGCGATTGGTTGACCGAGCGTGCGACGTTGCGCGGCATCGTGGCGTGCGACGGCGAATGGCTGCTGCTGAATTACGAGATGCGCAACAGCGCTACATGGGAACGCCTGGCCGAGAAGGACCGCACGCGCGGACGCGCATGGTTTCGCGGCGTGTGCGCGTCGTCCGAGACGACCTGCGACATGCGGTCGGTGGACCAATAACGCGCGCTACCGCTGGTCCAGCGGCCACACTTCCACGACGCCGTGCGCCACCGCACACGGCGTGCGAGACACCTTTTCGATTGCCTCGGCCAAATCGGCCGCCTCAATGACGGCAAAGCCCGCGAGCGGCAGCGGCGCGTTCATGTACGGCCCCTGCACCGTTTCGACACCCGCCGCGTCCGGATTTCGCACCTGCACTGGCTTGCCCGCGACGCCCATCAGCACGCCCGCGTTCTGCAATTCCGCATCGTGCGCATGGGCGGCATCGCGAATAGCTTTGTCCGTGCGGTCATAGCCCTGCTGATCGCCATAACCGATCGTGATGAACATTGGCATGGTCTTCTCCTTTAGCGTGGCCGGCGCGCCGCGCCCGTCCCGACGGTTTTAACACTGCGCCAGTGCAAGCGTGTGCGGCCACAGCGTGGCCGCAGGCCGCTGCGGAGCCCGTTCCGCAATTGCCGTCCGCCCAGCCCGATTCAGCCTTGACACGCTACCGACCAACTAGTAGATTGGCTCATCGCTCAGCCCAGTCAAAAGCCAATGGTCCCTTCCCCAATCGCCCCGACAGTTGCGGCCAGAACCGACGATGCCAGGGATGCGTACCGCACCGAACGCGTGGGTGCCCAGCTGCGCGCGGATCGCGTGGCGCGCACGCCGCCAACGCCGTTCCAGCGCCTTTACGCCACACGCGCGTCGACCCTGCCGGCCAGTGCCGCGCAACGCCCCCGGGTCCCCGCGGATGACACCCTGGCGCCGTCCGCGGACCTGCTGCACGACGATTACACGGCGCACTGCTTGAAGCTTGCGGTCCAGGCGTTTCACGCGCAGCTGGCAAGGCTGGACGCGCGCACGGCAGCGTCCAATCAGGCCATAAAGGACGAACAGACCCGGCTTGAAGCGCGTGCCGAGGCGGAGCACGATCTGGGCACGATCGACGCGCTGCTGCTGCTCCAGTCGTATCGGAATGCCGCCGGGATCCCAGTTGTGCATGCGCCCACGCCGCCGGCCGTGACAGCCGTGCCGCCGCTGATGGTCGCGCCGGTTGCCGCGGCCGCCAGGGCACGAAGCGCAGCGGAACATGCCCCCGGCGTCGACTCCCCCTCCCGCAAGCCGCGCAAGACCATTCCTGACGACCTATCCCAATAGCCGCCATGCTTGAACTCGCCCACACTTCCCTCATCGAAGGCAATGCCATCCGCTGGGGCAAGCTCGGCAGCGGACCGGCGCTGGTTGCCATCCACGGCACGCCGTTTTCATCGCAGGTGTGGCGCAGGATCATCCCGCTGCTCGCCGACCGCAGAACCGTCTATTACTTTGACCTGGCGGGCTACGGCCTGTCCGAGATGCGGAACGGCCAGGACGTGTCGCTGGGTGTGCAGAACCGGATACTGGCGGCGCTGTTCACCGAATGGAAACTGGATCGCCCCGATGTCCTGGCCCACGACTTCGGCGGTGCGACGGCGCTGCGCGCTTACTACCTGAATGGGCTGCGCTACGCGTCGCTGACGATCTTCGATGCGGTGGCGCTGGCGCCGTGGGGATCGCCCTTCGTGCAGCATGTCCGACAGCACGAGGCCGCGTTTTCCGGGATGCCCGATTACATGCACCGCGCACTGTTGAAAGCCTATTTGCAATCCGCGGCGCACAACCCGTTATCGGATGAGGCGCTGGACGTGTACAGCCGCCCGTGGCTCGGACCTGTCGGCCAGCCGGCGTTCTACCGGCAGATCGCGCAGATGGATCAGAAGTACACGGACGAGGTCCAGGGCTTGTACGGTCGCATGGATTGCCCGGTGCAAGTGCTGTGGGGCGAAGAGGACGCGTGGATCCCGCACGAGCGCGGTGAAACGTTGACTGCATTGATCTCGGACCGGCCGCTGATTTCCGTGCCGAATGCCGGTCACCTTGTGCAGGAGGATCGGCCCGAAGCCATCGTGGCCGCCGTGTTGAAGCAGATCGGCGAACGCTGAGCGGCGCGCATCGCTTCCCTCTACCCCCTCACCCGCGCCGGATTCCCCACCACCTTCGCGCCCGCCGGCACGTCGCGCGTGACCACACTGCCCGCGCCGATGATGACGTCGTCGCCCACCGTGACCCCCGGCAGGATGATCGCGCCGCCGCCGATCCACACCTGCTTGCCGATGTGCACCGGACGCCCAAACTCCAGCATCGCGCGGCGCTGTTCGGCGTCGTGCGGATGGTCCGCGGTGTAGATCTGCACGGCGGGGCCGATCTGCGTGCCTTCGCCGATGGTGACTTGCACGACGTCGAGGATCACGCAGTTGAAGTTCATGAAAACGTTCGCGCCCAGCGAGATGTTGTAGCCGTAGTCGCAATGAAACGGCGGGCGGATCAGCGCGCCCTCGCCCACGCTGGCAAGGCGTTCGCGCAGTAGCGCGTGCCATTGTTCGGGCGGCTCGCCCAGCAAGGCGTTGTACCGCTTCATCCAGGCGCTGGCGGCAAGCTGGTCCGCCTGGATCTCGTCGTCGGCGGCCGTATAGAGCTCTCCTGCCAGCATCCTCCGCTTCTGCGTGCGTGTCATGGCTGATCTCCTGTCCGGATCAGCCAGCATACCTAAGATTGCCGGCGCTATGCCGCCTGCGGCACGACGCCCACGTATCGGCCGCGCGGCCGGATGACCTGCGCGACGCTGAGCTGCTCCAGGCAATGCGCCAGCAGACCGATGCTGCGCGCGGTGGCAAACAGCCCGAACGCCGCGTCGTCCGGCAGTCCGCAGTGCGCCGCCAGCGCGGCCAGCGCCACGTCGATGTTGGGATGCAGGCCGGTCAATTGGGTGGCCTTGTCGATGAAACGCGTAATGACCTCGGCCGGCTCGAATTGGGCCAGCAGCGCCGCCGCGCGCGGATCCCCATCGGGATACAGATGATGGCCGAAGCCCGCCAGCGGCAAGCCCGTGGATAGGTAGTGCGCGATCACCTGATCCTCACCCTGACGCGCCACATCATCGAACAACGCCCTGACGCGGCCGGACGCGTCGCCGTGCAAAGGCCCCGACAAGGTGGTCAGACCCGACAGCAGACACGCTGGCAACGATGCGCCGGTAGAGGCCGCAATGCGCGCGGCAAAAGCGGAACTGGTCAGTTCGTGGTCGACCAGAAGGACCATGGCGGCGCGCAGCAACTCCGCAGTCTGTGGCGATAGGTTCCAGGCTTGCGCAAACCGCAGATGCAGCGGCCGCTTGCCGGGCTGCGCGCCAACCGCGTTGGCCAGTTGGCCGACCAGGCTCTGGCATTCGGTGTGCAGGACGCGCGTCATGCGGCCGTGCGTGGAGTGCCCGGTGGCAGCCAACGCGGCTAGCGACGTGAACGCCGCGACACGGCCCGGCGATGCCACACGCGCCGTGCAGGAAAAATCCGCCTGCCGGTCCGAGTTCCACAGCAGTTGCGCGGCCTCTTCCAGGCTGGCCGAACCGGCCAGGGTGACCGCATCCTGGCCGCGGTAGTACAGGCGTTGACGGTGAAAGGTGGAGATTGCGGTGGGGATGCTCGGCTCGGCGCCGAACAGCGT
>CBHWAL010000402.1:0-4737 GCA_966111495.1 uncultured Achromobacter sp.
GGCCAAGCATGACGACAGCGTGCTGTTCATGGGCCGCGCGCTCGCCAACGGCAACCTGCTGAACGGCAAACTGGCGGGCCTCACCAATGCGGCGTATCGCGATGCCTTCCATCTGCGGCCGGGCGTGGAAATCGTCAGCAACACCGCCGACGGCGATCTGGTGGTGCAGGGCGACCTGGACTTGTCGGGCTACCGCTACGCCAGCTTGAATCCCCGGTTCCCGGTGACGGGGGCCTACGGCTCGGGCGAGGTTGGCGCGTTGACGATACGCGCGAAGGGCAATCTTGACGTGTATGGCAGCATCAACGACGGCTTCGCGCCGCCAGCCCCCACGCCGGACGATGAGAACGGCTGGATCCTGACGCCGGGCGCGCAGCCCTTTGGCGGCGACGTGGTGTTGCCGCGCGGCGGGGTGGTACTGGCCGACGGCACGGAATTCCCCGGCGGCAAGACGTTGAACTATCCCTTGCCCCTGCAGGCGACGACGCTGGCGGCGGGCACCCGGCTGCCGGTCGAGGCCGCGCTGAACCAGTCGCTGCCGCTGGCCGCGGGCACGGTGCTGTCGGGCGACGTGCGCGACGCGTCCGGCCAACTGCTGTATGCCGCCGGCAGCATTCTCAAGCAGGCGGTGGATCTGCCCGCCGGCACGCGGTTGGGCGCCGGCACCCTGCTGACCAGCGGCACGGCCATGCAGGCATTCACCTGGCCGGCCAACCTGGCCCTGCCCAACTTGCACACCACACAGGCTTACGAGCCCAACGTGCTGCTGATGGCGGGCCCCATCACGCTCAAGCAGGGCGCGCTGATTCCGTCGCAGGCCAAGCTGGTGTTCCCGGCGGGCATGGATTACGTGGAATTGCGCCCGGGCACGCCGGCTGACCAGCGGCGCAACTGGGCGCTGGCCCAGATGCTGCCCGCGGGCAGCCAGTCGTGGTCGGTGCAACTGGTGGCGGGCGCCGATCTGGACGCCGCCGATCCGCGCCGCGTCCTGCCGGGCCCGGCCGCGGGCAAGCTGACGCTGGCTGACAGCCACTACAGCGCCAGCCTTCTAAAGGGCGCCGCCTTGCTTTGGGGACCCGATGCCGAACCGTCCGGCTTTGAGCCCGGCACACCGGTGCCTGACGATATGCTCTGGTTGTGCGACGCCGTGGAAGGCCTGTGCGTGTCGCCACCGCCCTGGAGTTGGGCTGCGGACAATTGGTGGGGATACCCCGAAGGTACGCCAGTGTCGGATGCGGAACTCAACATCTGCACCGATTTCCCGGGGCAATGCATCGAGAACAAATCGTCAACAACCGTCCTGTCTCATTCGCAGAACTTCAGCGTATTGCGCACCGGCACGGGCGATCTGGAACTGGCGGCCGGCGGCGATATCAGCCTGATGTCCGCCTATGGCGTCTACACGGCCGGCACGCAGGCCGCCGGTGTCGCGCCCGCCTACCAGTTGCCGCGCGGCCGCTTCGGCGCCACGGTGCTGGGCGATGACCATGCGACGACGTACGAGCCTTTCGTGACGGCGGGAGCGGGCTACCAGGCGTGGTATCCCGAAGCGGGCGGCAACCTCAGCCTGTACACGGGCGGCGCGCTGCGTGGCGACGTGCAAGTCCGTGCCCGGCGCGTATGACGGGCGCGTGATCGATCCGAGCGTGGGCATCGGCAACTGGCTGTGGCGCCAGGGAACGGGCAGCGCCAACGGCGGCGATACGCCCACCGCCTGGTGGGTCAACTTCGGCAGCTACGCGCGCGCGCCTGCTGAGTTCAAGGACAACACGCCCTTGCTGGTGGGCTTCACGGGGTTCGGCGCGTTGGGCGGTGGCAATGTGAGCGTCCGCGTGGACGGCGACGCCGGCAATATCGAGTCGCGGGGATCGGCCAGCAATCCGCGCGGACAAGGCTTGGTCGTGGCCGTGGGCAGCACGGGCCGCGTCGCGGCCGACGGCGGCATGACGCTGACGGGCGGCGGCGATATCGACCTGCGCATCGGCGGCGGGCTCAATCCCACGCAGAGCGCGCGCGGCCGCGTGTCGTTCACGGGGGGCGCGACGCCTTACTACGGCGATCCCGCCATCGACCTGCAAGGCGCGCTGATCAATCTGCGCGGCCATGTCCAGTTGGCGGGCGGCGCGGTTGGCGGCCTGGACCTGCGTTACGGCAACCAGTCCGATCAGCAGGACGCCAAGGACACCCGCGGCTATGACCCCTACGTATCCACGCTGGCCAGCGCCACGGGCGGCCTTGCGCTGATACCTGGCGACGCGGTCATCCGGCTGGACACGCGCGGCGACCTGGTCGTGGGCGGCGCCAGCGATCCGGGCCGCGTCGCGTTGCCGAACAGCACGCCGTTCCGGCTGCGCGACGGCACGCTGCAGAATGGCGGCGGCTACAGCTGGTTCTCCATGTGGACGGAGAACACCGCTATTGAACTGTCCAGCGCCGGGGGCAACCTGACACCCAGCCGCCAGACGTCGCACAGCGCGCAGGGTGTGGCGCTGCAGACGGGCCGCAACACGTCGGCGTCGGACGCGCGCTATGTCTATCCCTCGATCCTGCGGGCAACGGCTTACGGCGGTAGCGTTTACGCTGGGGTGTCGGCCGGCTACCGGAACAGCGAGACGACGGGCCTGCCGTACGCGATGATGCTGGCGCCCGGTGCGCGCGGGCAGCTTGAAATCCTGGCGGGCGAATCGATCTACGCCGGCGGCTACGCCATCAACCGGTCGGGCGCAAGCCCGGCCAGCGTGGCCAGCGTGCTGTCGCCGGCCTTTGCCGGGTACGCCACGCTGGCCGTCCAGGTCCCCACCTTGAGCAACCAGGGCGTCAACGGCTTGGCTGGCGGCCGGAACAACAACTTTCCGCTGTTCTACTTTGATAGCCCCACGGCCAGCGCGGCGGGCACCGGTGGCGTGACGCGCTTCTACGCCCGCGATGGCGATATCGTGGGCCTGCGCAGCGGCGAAGCGATTTCCATCCTGAAAGGGGTGAACCTGGGACAGACCTGGTACGAAGCATCGGGGCCTGTCTGGATGCTGGCCGGGCGCGACATCGTCGCCTCGGGCACCGACATCGGCACGGTCATGGAAGTTCCCAGCACCAACGGATACAACCTGGGCGGTTTTGGCACCGCCGCAACTGCCACGGGCAACCTGTTCCTGCATCGCGATGCGCGCGACGTGTCCCGGGTGTCGGCGGGCCGGGACATCCTGTACAGCTCCTTCCAGGTCGCCGGCCCCGGCACCCTGGAGATTTCGGCGGGCCGCAACGTGCTGATGGCCGACCGCGCGTCGGTGACGAGCCTGGGCGCGGTGATGCCCGGCGACTCTCGCCCCGGCGCTTCCATTGCGGTGCAGGCGGGGGTGGGCGCCAAGGGACCGGACTACGCGGGCTTCCTGGCGCACTACCTGGATCCGTCCAAGGCAGCCGATCCCGGCCGACCGCTGGTGGACCAGGGCCTGGCGTTCAAGACCTACGAGGCCGAGCTGCTCCTGTGGCTGACGCAGCGCTACGGCTTTGCCGGCAGCACGGATGAGGCGCGCGCCTACCTCGCGGCCTTGCCCGCCGAGCAGCAGCGCATCTTCGCCCGCCAGGTGTACTTTGCCGAACTGCGATCCGGCGGCCGCGAATACAACGACAAGGCCAGCCCGCGCAACGGCAGCTACCTGCGCTCCCGCCAGGCCATCGCGGCCTTGTTCCCGGAAACGGCGCCCGGGGTCTACCAGGGCGACATCACGTTGTATGGCGCCGCGGGCATCCGCAGCATCTTCGGCGGCGATATCCAGATGATGACGCCAGGTGGCCAGCAGGTATTCGGGGTGGAGGGCGCGGCGCCGCCCGCCAGCGCCGGCATCATCACGCAGGGCGAGGGCAGCATCCAGCTCTACGCGCTGGGCAACATCCTGCTGGGTCAGAGCCGGGTGATGACGACCTTCGGCGGCGACATCGTCGCCTGGTCCACGCAGGGCGACATCAACGCGGGTCGGGGCTCCAAGACCACCGTGCTCTACACCCCGCCCAAGCGTGTCTACGACTCGGTCGGCAACGTGACCCTGTCACCCAACGCGCCCAGCACCGGCGCGGGCATCGCCACGCTGGCGCCGCTGCCGGAAGTGCCGGCCGGCGACGTGGACCTGTACGCACCGCTGGGCACCATCGATGCGGGCGAGGCCGGCATCCGCGTGTCGGGCAGCGTGAACATCGGCGCCTTGCATGTGGCGAACGCGGCCAACATCCAGGTCCAGGGCGAAAGCACGGGCGTGCCGGTGGCGGCAGCCGTCAACACCGGGGCGATGTCTTCGGCCAGCGCCGCCGCGACGTCGGCCGTCAATGCCGCGCAGGACTCGGCGCAACGCGCGCAGGACGCGGCGCGGCAGAACCAGCCGTCGGTGATCAATGTGCAGATCCTGGGCTATGGCGAAGAGCCGGTGGCGGGCCTGCCCGCCGCGCCGCAGCCGGGCGCCGCTGCCGCCGCGCCGCAGTACGACGCCGCCAGCGCCGTTCAGGTGCTGGGCGCCGGGGCGCTGGACGCCAGCGAGACCGCCAAGCTCAGCGGTGAAGAGCAGCGCAGGCTGGCGATGTGAGTGCGGGGCCGGGCCTTCCCCCCGGCCCCTGTTTTTTTCCTCTGGGGCCGGTGGGCATGCCGGCCTTTTTTTTCGCCTGCGTGAACGCAGCGGCCGTCATGTTCGGCATCCAGACTCCACGACTTCCGAACGCCGCGACTCTTTTTATGAAGTTTTTCTTACA
>CBHWAL010000403.1:0-4713 GCA_966111495.1 uncultured Achromobacter sp.
CCCGGCAGGGCTGCCGGACCGGCGAAGCAGGGCGAGCGCAAAGGCAAGGGGCACGGCCGCGACCAGGGCGGCGATCGCCAGGATCAATGTGACGAGCAGTCCGCCCCAACGTTGAGGGCCGATGAAATCGCCGCCCCACGGCCAGCCGGTCAGCGCGGCCACGGCAATGCCAAACAGCGCGGCCAACAAGGCAATTCGCAAGCGCGCCGGAACGCGGCGTGCGCCCAGAGCAACGGCAATGGCGGCCAGAAGCCCCAGGCATGCCGCGAGCGCTGGCCCCCGGTGCGCCTCCGACATGGTGCCGTAGACCAACAGCGGCAGGTTTTCGCCCACGGCGGCCCAGCAGGCGCCCGCCGCATTCGCGCAGGCCATCGGATCGCCCGACCATACCGCGCGCAGCACCGCCCAATCGAGCAGCGACCAGGCCACGGCGGCCAGCAGCAATGCCAGGACGGCCGACACCGCTTTACCGCGTAGCGTCCTGGACTTGCCGCCAGCGCCATTCCAGAACGCGCGGTCACCTAGCCGCGCCCCGTGCGCATCGCCCGGGCCGTGTCGCGTATTGCGCGCATTCCAGGCGGACAGCCCGCCGCCCAGGCAGAGCGCCAGCGTCAGATAAATGGCCACCGCAAGCGTAATGCCTTCCAGCGCCAAGCCGGTCTGCGTGATGGCCGTGTTGATGACGGCCATCAGTTCCTGGTAGCCGATCGCGATGGCGAGCGTGCTGTTCTTGACGAGCGCCAGGCACTGGTTGGCATAGGGCGGCAGCGCGACGCGCGTGGCGTAGGGGGCGATCACCAGCCGCAGCACCTTGAGCGGCGTCAGGCCCATGGCCTGGCCGGCTTCGACCAGCCCGACGGGCACGGCGCGGACCGCGCCGCGCACGATGTCGGCGATGTAGGCGGCGTGAAAGACCACGAGGCCGATGGTCAAGGCGGCGAACTCGATGCTGGGTTGCCAGCCGCCTTGCAAGCCGAGCCCGCGCTTGACGGGCAGGTCAATCTGCATGGAGGGCAATAGCGTCCACGCGAGCGCGGCGGCGGCTAACACGGCAGTTAATGCGGCAGCCAACACGGCGGCCTGCGCCGAACCGGACCAGCGGCGGCGGGCTCGCCAGCCCAGCGCCAGCGCGGCCAATGCCACGCCCGCATAGGGCAGCCCGCCCTGCAGGGCGGGCAAGGCCAGACCGCGATTGGACAGCAGCACGGAAGGCAACGGCGACCAGGCCTGGCGCAGGTCGGGCAGGCGCAGCAGCAATCCATACCAGACGAATAGCTGCAACAGCACGGGCGTGTTGCGCAACGGGGCAATGACGAGGGCGGCAGTTCGTGCGGCCAGCGGGTTGGACGACAACCCCAGGAATCCCAGGCCCACGCCCAGGACGGTCGCCAGCGGAATCGCCACGACGGCGACGGTCAGCGTATTGACCAGCCCCGCCGCGAGGGACATCCAGTAGGGGTCTTCCGGCGTGACATTGAGCAGGCTTTCGGAAATGCGGAATCCCGCCGGCTGAAAGAGGAAGCCGAATCCGCCCTGGATACCCCGGGCGGCCTGCACCGATTCGATGTGCAGCACCAGAATCGAGGCCATGCCGGCCAATCCCAGGATCCACGCCAGCGCTGGCAGCCAGCGGCGCCACGGGGCAGTCAACGGGAAGGGGAGCGTGGTGGCGGTCATGGCCGGCCGTGCGGGATACGTCGAGCGATACGCATCACTGGAACGGCGGCGAATACAGCAGGCCGCCCTTGTTCCATTGCGCATTCAAGCCGCGCTCCAGCTTGAGCGGCGTGGCGGCGCCCAGGTTGCGGTCCCACACCTCGCCGTAGTTGCCCACCGCCTTGATGGCCTGCTTGGCCCAGGTTTCGTCCAGGCCGAAGCTCTTGCCGATGCCGGGATCCACGCCAAGCAGGCGGCGCACCTGCGCGTCGGAGCTTTGGGCCTGGCTGTCGGCGTTCTTGGCGGTGATGCCCAGCTCTTCGGCGGCGACCAGTGCGTTGACCGTCCAGCGCACGATCGCGGCCCAGTTCGGGTCGTCCTGGCGCACGAAGGGGCCGAGTGGCGACTTGTTGATGCGCTCGGGCAGGATGACGAAATCGTCAGGCTGGCTGGCGCGCGCGGCGCGGCTGGCGGCCAGCGTGGACGCATCCGACAGGTAGACGTCGCAGCGTCCGGCGTAGAAGGCCTGTTCAAGTTCGACCAGGTTTTCGATGACGACCGGGCGATAGCTGAGCTTGTTCTTCTTGAAGTAGTCGACCAGGTTCTGTTCGTTCACCGTGCCGGGCTGTACGCAGACCTGCGCGCCTTCCAGTTCGGTGGCGCTCTTGACGCCCAGCTTGCGGGGCACCAGAAAGCCTTGGCCGTCGTAGAACACGATGCCGGCGGACGCGATGCCCAGTCCGGCGTCGCGGCCCGACGTGATGGTGGTGTTGCGGTTCAGCACGTCAATCTCGCCCGACTGCAGCGCCGGAAAGCGTTGCTGCGAGCTCAGCGGCACGAAGCGGATCTTTTCCGGATCGCCCAGCACGGCGGCGGCCAGCGCGCGGCACAGGTCGGCGTCAAGGCCGGTCCAGCGGCCTTGCTTGTCGGCAATCGATAAACCTGCCGAGCCTTGGCTGACGCCGCACACCAATTCACCGCGCTTCTTGATGGTGTCCACCGTGCCGGCCTGCGACGCACCGGCCAGCACGATCGCGGCGGCCGCGCCCGCAGCCTTGAATAGATGAATCAAACGCATGCTGTTCCCATAATTGTTGTGTGCAAGAGAGGCACGAATTCTATGGGCGGGGCGCGGTTTGCCGAGCGACTTAATACTCATATCAATATGAAAACTAAGCCTTATCCAGATGCGCGTCATATACCTAGAATGCCGGCATGCCAGATGGTCTGGCGGAGTAGGTTGCGCATGACTTGGCAGGACGAATTCAGACAGTTGTTTCCCATCACGCGCGACAAGGCATACGCCAACATCGCGTACACCAGTCCGTTGTCGCCGCGCGTGTCGGCCGCGGTGGCGGACTTCTTCGACGGCATCACGCATGCCCGCAGCGACAAGCCGCAATGGCTGCGCGATGCCGACGCCTTGCGCGTGCGGCTGGCCCGGCTGATCGGCGGCGACGCGCACCGGCTGGCGTTCACCAAGAACACCACCGAAGGATTGAACACGGTCGCGCAGGGGCTGGCCTGGAAAGAAGGCGACAACCTCATCGTCGACGATCAGGAACATCCGTCCAACGCCTTGCCGTGGCTGAACCTGCGCCGGCGCGGCGTGCAGGTGCGCGTGGCGCAGGCGCGCGCGCATCGCTACACAGTAGATGATCTGTGGCAGCACGTGGATGCCCGCACGCGATTGATCGCGGTGTCATGGGTGCAGTACGGCACAGGTCTGCGCACCGACATTCAGGAAGTGGGACGTCGCTGCAGGGAGCGCGGCATCTGGCTGGTCGTGGACGGCATCCAGGGCGCGGGCCTGCTGCGCGCGCGGGTGGACGACTGGCACGTCGACGCCTTTGCGTGCGGCGCGCACAAGGGCATGCTGGGTCCGCTGGGCGTGGGGCTGCTGCACGTGTCGCCACGGCTACTTGATGAGCTGGACCCGTTCTACATCGGCCCGTCGGGTGTGACCACGCTGGACAAGTCCGGCCTGCAATGGCAGACGGCGGTGTCGGACGCCAGCGACGCGCGGCGGCTGGAGACCGGCAACCTGAACTACCCCGGCGTCGCCGGCTGGGCGGGCGCGCTGGACCTGATCGAACAGGCCCGGCCCGAGCGCATCGAGCCCTGGGTGCTTGAACTGTCGCAGGCGCTGAGCGAGGGACTGCGCAGCCTTGGCGCGCAGGTCGTGTCGCCGCCAGGCGATGACGTGCGCAGCACCACGACGGCGCTGCGCGTGGCCGACCCCGCTGCCGCGCTGGCGCATTTGACGCAGGCCGGTGTCGTGGCAAGCGTCGTGGAGTATGGTTACGTGCGCCTGTCCGTGGGCGCCTATAACAACCATGAAGACATCGATCGCATTCTGCGCGCCGCGCGCGCGTTTGCAGCCTGATTTACGGCCTGATCTGAATTTTCAATCACGTATTTACCGGAGAGACTGATGACTGAAGCGAAGAAGCCCAACTGGCGCCTGGAAACTGTTGCCGTCCACGGCGGCTACCGCCCCGATCCCACCACGCGCGCGGTGGCGGTGCCCATCTACCAGACGGTCGCCTACGCGTTCGATGACACGCAGCACGGCGCGGACCTCTTCGACTTGAAGGTCGCGGGCAACATCTATACCCGCATCATGAACCCGACCACCGACGTGCTGGAGCAGCGCGTGGCGGCCCTGGAAGGCGGCGTCGCCGCGCTGGCGCTGGCCTCGGGCCAGGCCGCCGTCACGTACGCGATCCTGACCATCGCCGAAGCGGACGACAACATCATTTCGTCCAGCACGCTGTACGGCGGCACCTACAACCTGTTTGCGCACACGCTGCCGCAGTACGGCATCACCACGCGCTTTGCCGACCCGTCCGATCTGGCCGCCTTCGAGGCGCAGATTGACGACCGCACGAAGGCCATCTTCGCGGAATCGGTCGGCAATCCACTGGGCAACATTACCGACATCGCCGCGTTGGCCGAGCTGGCGCATCGCCACGGCCTGCCGTTGATCGTCGACAACACCGTGCCGTCGCCGTACCTGCTGCGTCCCATCGAGCACGGCGCCGACATCGTGGTGCA
>CBHWAL010000404.1:0-4712 GCA_966111495.1 uncultured Achromobacter sp.
TCGAGCACCTTGGGCGACGGCCCGTAAGGATGCTCGTTGGTGTTCAGCTTGACCAGGTTCTGAAGCTTGGGCTGCTCGCCCGGTACATACGGACTGAGCGTCCCGACAACGGGACTCCAGAAACGGCTCATGGATCAGCTTTCCTGCGTGTAGGGGTTGTGCGATGACTTGAATTCGATACGCAGCGGCGTGCCGGCCAAGTCGAACGCATTGCGGAAACGCGTTTCGAGATAACGGCGGTACGAGTCGGGAATCGCGTCCAGTGCATTGCCGTGGATCACGACCAGCGGCGGGTTCTGTCCGCCCTGGTGCGCATAGCGCAGCTTGGGACGGAAGATGCCCTTGCGAGGCGGCTGCTGCTGCTCGACCGCGGCCTGCAGCTCGCGCGTGAGCTTGGGCGTGGACAGCTTGGCAAATGCTGCGGCGTGTGCGGCATTGATGGACTTGAGCACGGGCTTGATGCCCTGCCCGCGCAGCGCCGAGATCGTGTGCACGCGCGCGAACGACAGGAAGCGCAGCTTGCGGTTGAATTCGCGCTCGATGCGTTCCTTTTCTTCGCCGTCCAGACCGTCCCACTTGTTGATGGCCACGACCACGGCACGGCCGGTTTCCAACACGAACCCGGCGATATGCGCGTCTTGTTCGGAGATTTCGGTTTGCGCGTCGAGCATCAGCAGCACGACGTTGCTGGCCTCGATGGCCTGCAAGGTCTTGATGACGGAGAACTTTTCGACGGCCTCGAACACCTTGCCGCGCTTGCGCAGCCCGGCCGTGTCGATCAGCGTATAGCGGCGGCCATCGCGGTCGAAGTCGATTTCGATGGCGTCGCGCGTCGTACCCGGCATGTCGAACGCGATCACGCGCTCTTCGCCCATGAACGTGTTGATGAGGGTGGACTTGCCCACGTTGGGGCGTCCCACGATCGCCAGCTTGATGCGGTGATCGTGCTCGCCTTCTTCGACCGGTTCTTCTTCGGCGGGCGGTTCGGCCAGATCTTTGAGCGCGAGCTCGATCAGGTCGACGATGCCGTCGCCGTGCGCTGCCGAAATGGGATAGGGCTGACCCAGGCCGAGTTCATGGAATTCGGCGATGGCGGGGCCCAGGCCCATGCCTTCGGCCTTGTTCACCGCCAGCAGCACGCGCTGCTGACCAGATTTGCGCAGCAGTTGCGCAATTTCGTGGTCATGGGCGTTGATGCCCGCACGGGCATCAACCAGGAACACGACGACGTCCGCCTCGGCGATGGCCTGCCGGGTCTGGCGGGCCATTTCGAGCAGGATGCCGTCTTTGGCCACGGGCTCGAAACCGCCGGTATCGATGGCGATGAACGGAATATCGCCCACCCTGCCCTCGCCGTAATGGCGATCGCGGGTCAGGCCGGAATAATCGGCCACCAGCGCGGCGCGCGATCGCGTCAGGCGGTTGAAAAGGGTCGATTTCCCCACATTGGGGCGACCGACCAGGGCAACGACAGGCTTGAAAGACACGGTAAAAGGCTTTGTTTTATAAGGTTCAGTTGGTGCCGATCAGGACGAGATTGCCATTGCCCGTCTGGACCAGCACGCCTTGGGACGTCGTCTGCGGCGGTGACACGACCGCGCCGCCGCCCACCGACAGGCGCGCCATCAGGCTGCCGTCGCTGCGCGACAGGAAATGCACATATCCGTCCAGATCGCCGACAGCCAGCGCTCCCCCCAGCATAGCCGGAGCGGTGAGCTGGCGGTTCTTCAGGGCGGCCTGCTTCCAGAGATTACCGCCATTATCCAGCGCAAACGCGTTGACCACGCTGTTCTGGTCGGCGGAAAAGGCGAAGCGGTCATCAAGCGAGAGGCCGCTGACGCTGGAGAAGTCCTTCGCCCAGAGCGGACGGCCACCGGCGGTGACGTCAAAGCAGACGATACGTCCCTGATAAGCCACCGCGCACAGCAGGTTGCCCGCGATGCGAGGCGCACCCACCACGTCGGTCAGGCGTTCGAGGTCGCCGGCGCCGCGCGGCGTTGCCACGGTGCCTTCCCATTGCACGTTGCCGCTGTTGGACGCAATAGCCAGGAGCTTGCCGCCGGGCAGACCCGTGATGACCAGGCCTTCGGCCAGGACCATCTGCGAGACGCTGCGCAAGGCGAGCGACGGGCCGGGACGCTGCACGCTCCAGACGCGTTCGCCGCTGTTGGCGTCGAATGCCTGGATGCGATAGTCGCCGCTGCGCACGACAACGATGCCGTAGCCGACAACCGGCGGGATGGAGACGTCGCTGGTGGCGCGGACCTTCCACTTCACCTTGCCGGTATCGTCGAAAGCGATGACATCGCCGTTGGGCGACGCCACGGCGGTGGTGGTGCCGTCGCTGCCAGCGCCGGCCGACAGCTTGGTATCGGCCTTGGCCTTCCAGATGACACGGCCGCTTTGCAGGTCGAACTTGCCGACCGAGCCGTCGGGCGTCGCGGCATAGACGGCGTCGCCGAGCACGGTGGGCGCGAAGCCCAGGCCGGAGCCGCTGCCAATGGACGTGGACCAGACCTGGCGCACGGACATGCCGGCCTTGTATTCGGTCAGGGGTGCCGGGTCGTAGCGGCCATCGTCATGGGAAAACATACCGCAACCGCCCAGGGCAAGCAGGCTTGCCAGCAGGACGGCGCCGCGCCACGTACGGCCAGGTGCAAATTTACGCATTACAGTCACGCTCCGCTCAAGGCATCCAGTTTCAGTTGCACAACCTGGGTCAGGGGATTGGCGAGGCCCAGGCCATCAATGGCGCTCTGCCAGGCCGCGCGCGCTTCCTCGCGCTTGCCTTGCGCAGCCAGCACGTCGCCGCGGCGGTCAGCGAACAAGGCGGCAAAGGCGGCCGGCGGATTGTTCAACTGCGCCAGCGCGGCGTCGTATTGCTTCTGGTCGAGCATCATGCCCGCCAGGCGCAGGCGCGCCACGGCTTGCATGGAGGGGTTCTTGCCTTGGGCGGCCAGCCATTCGAGCTGTTCGCGGGCGCCGGCGTCATCCTTCTGCGCCTGCAGGGCCTGCGCGGCCACGAGGGCGCCACGCGCGGCGTAGCCGGTGTTGGGATATTTTTCGCGCAGCGTCGAGGCGGCGGTCTTGATGCGCACCGAGGAATCGGCACCGCCCAGGCGAGCGGCGTCTTCCAGCGCTTCGAAGTAACCCATGGCCTGGTTGGCCTGGTGCGATTCGTACGCCTTCCAGCCCCACCAGCCGCCCCAAGCCAGGAGCACCACCGTCGTCAGCGCCAGCAGCAGCGTCCCGTAGCGGGCCCACCACGCCTTGATCGCGTCGAGTTTTTCCTGTTCTTCAAGATCGTATGCCATGCCTTAACCCTTGTTGTTCAATGCGTCGGCCAGCTTTGCCAGCGGAACCTGTTGCTGCGCCGCCTCGCCCTGCTCTTCTGCGCGCAGGAACTTGACGCTGGCGGTCTGCGACGCCACTTCGTCGGCGCCAAGGATAACCGCAACGCGGGCGCCGCTGGCGTCCGCGCGCTTGAATTGCGACTTGAAGCCCGCCGATCCGGCATGCACGATGACCGAAAGGCCCGCGTCGCGCAGGTCTTCGCCGACCCGGGCGGCCAGGCGCTGCGCGTCTTCGCCCTGATGCACGATGTAGACATCGCACTCAGCCGGCGCGGCGATTTCGACGCTTTGTTCCCACAGGTCGAGCAGGCGTTCCATGCCGATGGCAAAGCCCACGGCCGGCGCAGTCTTGCCGCCCAGCAGTTCGACCAGGCCGTCGTAGCGGCCGCCGCCGCAGACCGTGCCTTGCGAGCCCAGGCGGTCAGTGACCCATTCGAAGACGGTGAGGTTGTAGTAGTCCAGGCCGCGAACCAGGCGCGGGTTCAGGCGGTATTCGATGCCGGCGTCGGAAAGGCGCTGGCACACACCGTCGAAGTGCGCGCGGGATTCTTCGCCCAGGAAGTCGAACAGGCGCGGCGCGCTGTCGGCCATTTCCTGCATGGCGGGGTTCTTGGTGTCGAGCACGCGCAGCGGATTGCTGTACATGCGGCGCTGGCCGTCCTCGTCGAGGATATCGCGGTGCTTTTCCAGATGCTGGATCAGGGCGGCGCGGTGTGCGGCGCGTTCAGCCGGCTGACCCAGCGAATTCAGTTCCAGTCGCACGTCCTTCAGGCCCAGCAGCTTCCAGAGGCGGGCCAGCATGACGATGAGTTCCGCGTCCACATCGGGACCGGCAAAGCCGAGGGCTTCGACGTCGATCTGGTGGAACTGGCGATAGCGGCCGCGTTGCGGGCGCTCGTGGCGGAAGACGGGACCGATGGAGTAGACGCGTTGCGGGCGGTCGTAGAGCAGGTTGTGCTCGATGGAGGCGCGCACGATACCGGCGGTCATTTCGGGGCGCATGGTCAGCGACTCGCCGTTGAGCGCGTCGGTGAACGTGTACATCTCTTTTTCGACGATGTCGGTGACTTCGCCAATACCACGCGCGAACAGGCGCGTATGCTCAAGCACCGGCGTGCGCACATTGCGATAGCCGTAGCCGCGCAGCCAGCCGCGCACGATTTCCTCGAATTGTTCCCAGCGGGCGCTTGCCCCCGGCAGCAGGTCATTCATGCCGCGTATGGCGGCGACTTTCTGGAAAGCTTGAGTCATCTTGATCATGCCGCTGGCGCGCCAGAGAAGCGCGCCAGTGGCTACACCCATACATTAGTGAGAGGCGAGGGCGCCAGAACCGCGCGCCACCTATTAGTGAACGCTGGC
>CBHWAL010000405.1:0-4708 GCA_966111495.1 uncultured Achromobacter sp.
ATCCACTATGGGTATCGTCAAGATCTCCGAGCAAATGCATGAGAACCTGCGCGTCGCCAGCGGCGCCCTCAGCCGCTCGATCAACTCCCAGGCCGAACACTGGATGCGCATCGGCATGCTCTCCGAGCTGTATCCCGAACTGCGCCACGCCGACATCTGCCAACTGCTGATCCGCATCGACCAGGCAGAAGGCTTCACCATCGCGTCCCTCTCGCAAGGGTTGCCGCAACCCTTACAGCAGGAGGCCGCGTAAATGGCCAAGAAGGTTTCCATCAAATCGGCCGCGGATATCGAGATGGCCCGCAAGGCGGGTGCCATGGCAGCCGAAGTGCTGCACATGATCGGCGAACACGTCCGCCCGGGCGTCACGACGGATGAGCTTGACCGCGTCTGTCACGACTACATCGTCAACGTGCTGAAAGCCACGCCCGCCAACGTCGGCTACCACGGCTTTCCCAAGACCATTTGCGCCTCGGTCAACCACGTGATCTGCCACGGCATCCCGTCGGCCAAGGTGCTCAAGAACGGCGACATCCTGAACATCGACGTGGCCGTCATCAAGGACGGCTGGTTTGGCGACACCAGCCGCATGTACTACGTCGGCCAGCCCAGCCCGCTGGCGCGCCGCCTGGTCAACACCACCTACGAAGCCATGCGCGCCGGCATCATGGCCGTCAAGCCGGGCGCCACGCTCGGCGACATCGGCCACGCCATCCAGACCGTTGCCCACCGCGAGCACTTCAGCATCGTCCGCGAATACTGCGGCCACGGCATCGGCCAGATCTATCACGACGACCCGCAGGTGCTGCATTACGGCCGCCCCGGCGAAGGCATGGTGCTGCAGCCCGGCATGATGTTCACGATCGAGCCCATGATCAATGCAGGCAAGCCCCAGACCAAGCAGCTTCCCGACGGCTGGACCGTCGTCACCAAGGACCGCTCGCTGTCCGCGCAGTGGGAGCACATGGTCGTCGTCACCGAGACCGGCTACGACGTGCTAACCACCTGGCCCGACGGCTTCGGCGACTACCCGCCAATTCCCTGACCGGGACGTGTCCTAGCAAGGACCGGAGTGCGGGGCCGCAGGGGTACGATCATGATCGTGCCCTTGCCGTTTTTGCGGCGCCCGCCGCTTCGTCCATGCCCGCCCTGCCCTCCGCTTTCCGCCGACTTGCGGCATCGAACCTTGCCGCGCAGTTCTCCGAACAGATCGCGCTCGCCGCCGCGCCGCTGTATGCCGTGCTGGCCCTGGGCGCCACCGCAGCGCAAACCGGTTACCTGCAGACCGCGCAGACGCTGCCGTTCCTTTTGCTGTCCCTGCCCGCCGGCGTGCTGGCCGACCGGATGTCGCGCCGGTCCCTGATGACCGCCGCCGAAACCGTGCGCGCGGCAAGCCTGATCGCGCTGCTGGTGCTTTTGTGGATGGGCGGCCTCAGCCTGGCATGGCTGGCGGCGCTGGGGTTCGTGGGCGCGGTGGGCACCGTCGCCTACAACGTCGCGGCGCCTGCGTTGGTGCCAAAGCTGGTCCCGGCTAACGAGCTTGCAAATGCCAACCGCTGGCTGGAGCTGGCTCGCAGCGCCGCGTTCTCAGCCGGCCCTGCGGCGGGCGGCGCGCTGGTAGGGTGGATGGGTGCATCTACCGCCTATGTGCTGGCGACCACGCTGTCTCTGCTGGCCGCCGTATTCCTGGCGGGCCTGCCGCAGGACGCGCCCAAAAATGCACAACGCCGCCATCCGCTCACCGAATTGCGCGAAGGCGCGGCCTTCGTCGCCACGCATCCCTTGCTGCGCCCGGTCCTTTTGACCGCCCTCTTCTTCAACACCGCGTGGTTCGTCCTGCTGGCGATCTACGTCGCCTACGCCGTCGACCGCCTCGGCCTGTCCGCGGCGGGCGTGGGTTTTACGCTGGGCGTCTACGGCGCGGGCATGCTGGCCGGCGCCCTCGCCGCCCCGTGGCTCGCCCGCCGCCTGCCGTTCGGCGCGATGATCGGCGCGGGACCGCTTTCCGCCTTGCTGGCCAGCTTTATCCTGCTGTCGACGCTGGCTTTCCCATCAGGTGCGTGGGCGGCTGTGGGATTCTTTCTCTTTGGCGCCGGACCGATCCTGTGGACCATCACGACCACCACGCTGCGCCAATCGGTGACACCCAATGCCCTGCTGGGCCGCGTGTCATCCGTCATCGTGACGGCAAACTTTGGCGCGCGGCCGATCGGCGCGCTGATCGGTGCAACGTTGGCGGCGCGGTTTGGGGTGGAGGCGTGTCTCTGGGTGTCGACCGTGGGGTTCTTCATCCAGTTCGCCGTGCTGTTCACGTCGCCGGTGCTGCGGTTGCAACGGCAGCCGGAGGCGGTGGCGTCTTGAGCGGGACTAGGCCAATTCCCTCAGCGCCGCCGTCATCAGCGGCTTCCACGATTCAATATGCCGGGTGATCAACGCCGCGATGGCGTCGGTTTGCCGAGCCACCGCAAGCTCGATCATTTCATAATGCTCGGAAACCGATGCGCGCTGCCGCTCAAGTCCTTCGGGCGAGCTGATGCCGTACAGCCGCATGTCCGCCCGCAACCCCATGATCATGCGCGTCAGCAGCGGGTTCTCGGCGCGCGCAACCAATGCCTCATGAAACCGGCGGTCCGTTTCGATGTAATCCGTCACGTTGCCTGACTTCACCGCGGCGGCGACGTCATCGGCCAGCGCGACAAGCGGCTCAGTGTCGGTCAACCCACGCCGCGCTAAGGCGACGAGCGCACCCGCCTCCAGCATGATCCGAACGTCAAACTGGTTTTCCAGGTCTTTCGGCGTAGCGGCTTCCACGCGGAACCCCCGATTGCGCAACGGTGAGACCAGACCCGTGCGGCTCAGCTCCAGCAACGCCTCGCGCACTGGGGTCGTCGACATGCCCATCTCGGTCGCCACCGCTGGCACGGAATAAATGGTGCCCGGTGCCGCTTCGCCCGACACGATGCGCGAACGCAATTGCGCCAGCACCGTCTCTCTTAAATTGGTGACGCTTTCCATCGTGACTGCCCTCCGACAAATCGAACCGTCACTATATCAAAACACTTGCGGTAGCGCGTGACGCGCTATATAAATGCGTCACGCGCTACCCACTGCGCTCGCCCGGGGCCGAGGCAAATTGGCCCAATGGAGACATCTATGGATGAACCTTTGAAGCGCCACGTCTGCCTTGGCTGTGGCTTTCTATATGACGAAGCCCTGGGGCTGCCTGAACACGGCATTCCTCCTGGAACCCGATGGGCCGATATCCCCCAGGATTGGGTCTGCCCCGACTGCGGCACCCCCAAGAGCCGGTTCGAAATGGTCGAACTCCCGTACGCCAGCGCCGAAGCCGCCGCGCACGCCCTCGTCTGAACGCCTGCCGAGAACTCATCATGAATAAAGACTTTGTGCTGCGCGCGCACGACCGCGGCTTTGAAAAATTCCTGTCGACGGGCCAGGCATCCAGCTATATCGCCGGCCATCCTGAAGGCATGGTGACCCGCCATTCCAGCTTCAATTTCGGTGCTTACCAAAGCGGCATTCCCGGATTCGGCCGGATCCGCGTTTTTGGCGAAGAAGTATTCAGCGGCACCGGCAGCGGCTACAACATGCACCGCCACCACGACTTCATCATTTGCGCGTTCGTCTTGGCGGGCACGCTGACGCACGTGAATACAGTGGGCAATATCGACCAGCTCGGACCGAACGACTTTTACGCGTTCTCTGCCGGCTCCGGCGGAAAACATTCCGAATTGAATCTGGCCAGCACCGATATGCAGGTGCTGTATCTGTGGCTCCTTCCCGACCGTCTGCTGACCCCGCCTTCCTATACACGCAGTCATTTCGACGCGAGCACGCGCCGCAATCAGCTTACGCAACTGGTGGGCAACGCCGACGGCGCGCTGCGAATCAGCCAGGACGTATCCGTTTCAAGGTTGGTGGCGGATCAGGCAATGCATCTGCAATACACGCCCAAATCAAATCGTCATGGCGTGTATGTGTTCATGCTGGACGGAGAGGCCAGCGTCGACGACATCACGCTGGCACGCCGCGATAGCCGAGGCGTGTGGGGAGACCGCCCCATC
Source organism: uncultured Achromobacter sp. (assembly GCA_966111495.1). Classification (GTDB taxonomy): domain Bacteria; phylum Pseudomonadota; class Gammaproteobacteria; order Burkholderiales; family Burkholderiaceae_B; genus Achromobacter. Next base: position 4,083 of record CBHWAL010000405.1, read on the forward strand.
ACGATTCAGACGGACGGTGAAGGCGCCGATCTCCTCATTATTGAAACCATTCAATAGCGCCGTCCCGGATCACCCTGCGTTACAAGCGGCGCCGGTCAGGCCCGCGCCGCTTGCCGCCCCGTGAAGGAAAAGGCTAGGAGAATGTCATGCCAGTGATTCAGTTGTATTACGCAAAGGGGATACTCGACCCCGCCAGCAAGAACGAAATGGGCAAGCGGCTGACCGAAGTGCTGTTGACGATGGAAGGCGGCGCCCGCACCCCGGGCGGTTTGGCTTTCGCGTCCGTGCTGTTCACCGAAGTGCCCGCCGAAGACTGGTGGGTTGGCGGTAAGATCGACGACACGCCCGTCCGGACCCACGGCCGCCTGCTCGCCCGCGTCAGCATTCCTGAAGGCTACATGAGCCAGCAGCACAAGTCCGAGGTCCACGCATCGGTGCACGCAGCCATGATGGAAAGCCTGGGCGCCAGGCGCGAGGACGGCAACGGCGCATTGGTCATCATCGAGGAAGTTTCGGAAGGCAACTGGGGCGCGGGCGGACACACCATCAGCCTCGCCGCCATCGCCAACACAGTCGGACTCGCCAAGGACGGTGAGCGTTTCAAGTGGGTCGAGGCCTATTTCCAG
>CBHWAL010000406.1:0-4697 GCA_966111495.1 uncultured Achromobacter sp.
CGACAGCCCGGCTCCTTTGATGAAGGCCTTGCGCAGGAACAGCGAAAAGCCCAGGTCGCCGTAGTTGGTCAGCCCGCGGGCGACACCTTGCGCGGTGGCGCTGTCGCTGTCAAAGGGGCCCTTGCCGGGCTTGCCGCCCTTGGTCTCGTCCGTCATTTTCAGTCCCGATAATATTATTGATAATCCTGGGACGACATCATATCTAGCCCCTTGCGCGGGCCGCAAGTGGTTTCGTGGCATCTCATCTATTGATCTGTTTTTAAGATCAGTCGATAGAAAAATGTCGATTCTTCAATCAAGGGGAGACCCCTACACTGGCGCCGTTGACGAACCGGGCGTCCGTTCATTCCTATACCCATCCCGGTTGGAGAGACCTTATGTCAGACCTGCGTCTGCGGCCGCGCCGCGCCGTCCTGTTTACCCTGCTGGCCGTGTGCGCCGGTGTTACCGCCCCGGCGTTTTCCGCCGACGCCTATCCGAACAAGCCGATCCGCATGATCGTGCCTTACCCGCCCGGCGGCGCCACCGACGTGATCGGCCGCGTGCTGGCGCAGGAGCTGACGGGCGCGCTGGGTCAGACCGTGGTGGTGGAAAACCGCGCGGGCGCCGCCGGCAACATCGGTGCGGACCAGGTCGCCAAGGCTCAGCCCGACGGCTACACGCTGCTGATGGGCGCGCTGACCAGCCACTCCATCAACGCCGCCCTGTACCGCGGCCGGGTCACGTATGACGTGGAAAAGAGTTTCGCGCCGGTCGCCATCGTGGGCACGGTGCCCCTGGTGTTCGTGGTGAACCCGTCGGTGCCAGCCAAGACGCTGCCCGAATTCATCGCGCTGGCCAAGTCCAAGCCCGGCTACATGACCATGGCGTCTGCCGGCAATGGCTCGCCCCAGCATCTGGCTGGCGAAATGTTCAAGCGCTCCGCGGGCGCAGACATCCTGCACGTGCCCTACAAGGGCAGCGGCCCCGCCATGACCGACCTGATGGGCGGCCAGGTGCTCAGCATGATCGAGACCGTGCCTGCCGCGCAGGGCAACATCAAGGCGGGCAAGCTGCGCGCGCTGGCGGTGACCTCGTCGCAACGCGTCGATGCGCTGCCTGACGTGCCCACGGCCGCCGAAGCCGGTCTGAAAGACTTCGAGGTCAGCTCGATGTTCGGCATCGTGGCCCCGGCCAACACGCCGGCGCCGGTCATCGACCGCCTGAATGCCGAACTCAAGAAGATTCTGGCCAAGCCCGAGGTCAAGGCGTCGCTGCTGAACCAGGGCGCGATTGCCACGTGGACGACGCCGGCCGACGCCAGCGCGCGCGTGTCCGCCGAAGTCGCACGCTGGACCAAGGTGATCGACGAGGCGGGCGTGAAGGGCGAATAAACCGCTTCTGCCGGCGCGCCGCGCGCCATTCCCGCCACGCGCCGGAAATTCGCCACGGATTTCCGGCGTTCTCTTTTTTGCGAGTTCTGAAAGGAAACGAAATAATCGCTTCCGCCGATTTGTGCGCTGCGCTGGGAAAGCCGCTGTATTTCACAGAATTGCATAACGCCGCCGAACGACCACGCAATAAACCGCAATAAAGCGTTTTCAGGCCCCGAAAAGGTGGTTGACCCCAAATTAAGTAGACCGTAATGTGTTTCGCGGGCCTTAGGACGGCGGGGGGATACCAATGACTGAGAACCAGGACGAAAAATCGATCCTGCACACGCATTTCGGTACGCATAGCCCATATTGGCGGTTGTCCGCCGATAGCGATGCGATTGAACTCGCCGCAGTCAAGGGCGCGACCAATATCGCCATGGCCTTGCGCCCGGATCAGGCCGAGTCCGTGCGCAGCCTGACGGGCATCACGTCCAGCGTGCGGATCGACATCATGCTGTATGGCGATCTGCTGCATCTGCACCTGGTCGGCCGCAAGATCAATCCCAACGAATGGGCCGGCACCGCATCGGCCCACACCGATACCGAATCCGTCGCCAAGGACCTCGTCGAAGGTCTGTCGTTTGCCGAAACGGTCGTCTCCGAAGCCAATTCGGTCATCGTGATCGTCGACCAAAATGGGCGGGTGCAGCGCTTCAACAAGCTCAGCGAGGAATACACCGGCAAACGCGAACAGGACATCGTGGGCCGCAGCGTCTTCGAGATGTTCATGACGCGCGAGGAGGCGATTGCGTCGCGGCGCAATATCGCCGAGTTCTACAAGCGCGGACAGTCGTACGAGGTCGAGCGCACGATCAACACGGTCAAGGGCCCGCGCCTGTTCCTGTTCCGCAATAAGTTCGTCACCAGCGGCAGCGGCGAAAAGCGGGTCTACCTGATCTGCTCGGGCACCGACATCACCGAAGAACGCCAGGCGCAGGAGCGGCTGCGGGTGCTGGCCAATACCGACATGCTGACCAACCTGCCCAACCGCCACGCGATCACGTCGCGGTTGAAGGCGGCGCTGGCGGCGGGCCGGGAAGGGCGGGGCGGCGTCCTGTTCCTGGACCTGGATAACTTCAAGCGCATCAATGACCACTACGGCCACGGCTTCGGCGACCGGCTGTTGAAAGCAGTGGCGGTCGCCATTTCGACCTGCCTGTCCGACGGCCAGACGCTGGCGCGTCTGGGCGGCGACGAGTTCATCGTGCTGCAGGAAGAGGCGCAAGCCTGGCAGCTTGAGGCCACGGCGCAGCGCATCATCGACCGGCTGCGCGAACCCTTCCGCCAGGGCCTTATCGAGGTCTACACCAGTTGCTCCATCGGCATCGCGATGTACCCCGACCACGGCGCCGACCTGGACAGCGTGGTGCGTAGCGCGGATATCGCCATGTACGTGGCCAAGGAAGCGGGCCGCCATACGTACCGCGTGTTCCAGCCCGATATGGACCGCCGCAATGCGGACTATGTCTGGCTGGACACGAACCTGCGCAAGGCGCTGGCCGAGAACCACCTGATGCTGTACTACCAGCCCAAACTGGTTGGCCGCACGGGCGAGGTCGACGGCGTTGAAGCGCTGGTGCGCTGGCGTTCACCCGAGCGCGGCATGGTGGGCCCCGATACCTTTATTCCGTATGCCGAGGAATCGGGCCTCATCTCGCCGCTGGGCGTCTGGGTGATGCGCGAAGCCGCCCGGCAGGCCGCGGCCTGGAAGCGCGATGGCCTGAATCTGCGCATCGCGATCAACATGTCGGCCCGCCAGCTGGACGACAAGGGCGTGGTCAGCGAGTTCATGCGGGCCATCAGCGACGCGAACCTCAACCCCTGCCTGGTCGACATCGAGCTCACGGAAAGCTGCCTGATCGACGATGAAGACGCCGCCATTGAACTCATCAAGCAGTTCCGGCAATTGGGGGCGCGCGTGCACCTGGATGATTTCGGCACGGGCTATTCGTCGCTGTCGCAGCTGGCGCGCATTCCGCTGGACGCGATCAAGCTCGACGCCAGCTTCGTGCGCGGCGTCAACGAGAATCCGGTGTCGCAGGCGCTCGCGCGCGCCATCGTCGCCGTGGCGCGCACGCTTGAGCTCAAGGTGATCGCGGAGGGCGTGGAAACCCAGGAAGAAACCGTCTTCCTGGACACGCTGGGCGTGGACGCCAAGCAGGGTTACCTGTACGCCAAGCCCATGCCCGCGGAAGAGCTCACCGCCTGGCTGGCGCAGCGCCGCCGGCTGCATCTCATTGCGTGACGCAACCGGCGGCTTGCCGCCGGATCAGTGCATGGTGGCCACTTCGGTGGCCTCCGAACTGCTCGCCGTGCGGCGGTTCTGCGCCATCACCAGCCGCTCCATGTAGGCACGGTCCTTCGGATCAATGGAAAAGGCGGCTTCGACCCAGTCCTCGGTGATGTCCATCAGCTCCGCACGCGGCAGGGCCAGCACGCGCTGCCGGGCGCGCAGCATGGCGCGCATGCCATTGAGCTTGGGCCGCATTACGTCGATGAAGGTGCGCGTGGCCTTGTAGGCCTCGCCCGGCTCGAACAGCACGTCCACCAGGCCGCGGCCGTGGTACCACTCGGCCGTGTGCGATTCGCCGGTGCTGATCAGCTCCTCGGCCAGTTTCATGCCCGAGCGGCGCGCGACGAGCGAATAGCCGCCCATGCCGGGGAAAAGGTTGAACGCCATCTCGGGAAAGCCCATGCGCGCATTGTTCTGCGCGAGCACGAAGTGGTGGGCCAGCGCGGCCTCGAAGCCGCCGCCCAGCGCGGTGCCTTCGATCATCGCGAGCGAAATGGCGCCGGTATCAAAACCGCGCGTGGCGGCGTGCACGCAGTCGACGCAAGCGCGGGCATAGGCCCGCAGCGCTTCGCGCTTGCCGGTGCGGATGGCCTCGGCAAAAAAATTCAGATCGCCGCCGACGTTGTAGATCTGCGGCACCAGCGAACCCGTGACCCAGAAGTCGATGGGCAGGCCGGAATCCTTGGCGGCGCGCGCCAGGGTCATGATCTCGTCGATGAGTTCATGGTTAAAGCACGGGCGCGGTTGTGCGCGCAGCATCATCCACATGACACGGCGACCTTCCTCGTAATACGCGGAGATCTGCTTCAGATTGCCTGCGGCGGTAAAGGGGTGGCAGTCCGGATGAATGAGTTGATTCATTGCTTTCGTCCAATCGATCAAGGTGAGTCGGAGTACTGCCGGGTCAGGCTAAACCACGGCTTACGGACTCCGTCTCATGCAAACCTCGTCCAACTGGCCAGACTTTTCTGTAAATCAAAGTCCCGAGC
>CBHWAL010000407.1:0-4694 GCA_966111495.1 uncultured Achromobacter sp.
CGGCAATAAGGATGGTTGTCTGCGACGAAATAAAAAACGTGCGCGGAAACTGGTACTACAAGCTACCGCCGGCCCGTTTGATGCACTGCACAATTGCCATTCTAGACCCGGTAAAAAACTTGTCAAGCAGTTTTTGTGCGGCGCAACAAGTGTTTGCACTTTAACGGTGCACGCGCCTGTCAGCGCTTGATTCTGCTCAATGACTTGGCGGAACTCGGGAAATACCGGACATGACGCGGTATCAATTCTTTTCTACACTGTTTTCACGCTGATGACAGACAAATACCAATGATATGTCAGCGAAAGATAACTAATCGCAGCAAGCAAAACCCTGCAATCGGAGACCTCATGACTTTCATTCCCCGCACGCTTTCGGCCCTGCTCGCGGCCGGTGCCCTGTTCGCGGCCGGCGCCGCACACGCGGAATACCCGGAACGCCCCATCAACATGGTGGTGCCGTTCGCGGCAGGCGGCCCGACGGACAACGTCGCTCGCTCCCTTGCGGAAGCCATGCGGCCCAGCCTGGGCCAGACGGTCGTCGTTGAAAACAAGGGCGGCGCCGGCGGCACCATCGGCACCACCCAGGTCGCCCGCGCGCAGCCGGACGGCTATTCCATCCTGCTGATGCACGCCGGCTTCTCGACCGCCCCTTCGCTGTACAAGAATCCGGGGTACGACCCTTTCTCGAGCTTCGAGCCGGTTGGCCTGGTGGTCGACGTGCCGATGACCATCGTCGCCCGCTCGGACTTCCCGCCCAACACCATCGCCGAACTGGCTGACTACGTCAAAAAGAACAAGGACAAGGTGTCCCTCGCCAACGCCGGCATCGGCGCCGCCAGCCACCTGTGCGGCACGATGCTGGTCGAAGCCCTGGGCGTGCAACTGCTGACCATCCCGTACAAGGGCACCGCCCCCGCCATGAACGACCTGCTGGGCAAGCAGGTCGACCTGATGTGCGACCAGACCACCAACACCACGCAGCAGATCGAAGGCGGCAAGGTGAAGGCCTACGCCGTGACCAGCCTGAAGCGCGTTCCCACGCTGCCCAAGCTGCCGACCATGGACGAGTCCGGCTTCAAGGGCTTTGAAGTGGGTATCTGGCATGGCATGTGGGTGCCGAAGGGCACGCCCAAGCCCGTCGTGGACAAGCTGGTCAAGAGCCTGCAGGCCGGCCTGGCCGACCCCAAGTTCCAGGAGCGCATGAAGCAACTCGGCGCCACCGTGCTGACGTCGGAAGCCAACCCCGACGCGCTGACCGCCAAGGTCAAGCAGCAGGTCCCGCAGTGGGCCGAGCTGTTCAAGAAGGCCGGCATCGAAAAGCAATAAACCTGCTTCAAGAGGCCGCCCGCTTCGGCGGCGCCTCTTGGGCAACGGCCCAAAAAGAAGCCCCCTCACGGGGGCTTTCTGTTCTGGCATCGACCGCGGCTACGGCCGCATGGCTTCGGCCGCCAGGCCCAGGCCGTTAAAGCCTGCGGAAACCGAGGATTCGTAGCCCAGGGCTTCGGAAATGCTGGCGGCGGTGTCAACCAGCGCCTTGATCCAGTCGTCCTGCAGGCGTTCGGCGGGCGCCGAGATGGAGAGCCCCGCCACCAGCTTGCCGGTATCGTCGAAGATGCCGGCCGCGATACAGCGAACACCCAGTTCCAGTTCTTCGTTGTCGCGGGCGTAGCCGTGGCGGCGCACCAGGGCGAGTTCCCGTTCCAGCTTGTCCAGGTCGGTCAGGCTGTTGCGCGTATGGCCGGCCAGCCCCGTGCGCAGCGCATAGGCGCGCACCTGACGCGTATCGCCAGTGGAAAGAAACAGTTTGCCGGTGGACGTGAGATGCAGCGGCGCGCGGCCGCCGATGGCACGCACCACCTGCATGCCGGAGCGTTCGCTCCAGGCGCGGTCGATGTAGACGATCTCATCGCCCTGCTGGACGGAAAGATTGATGGTCTGTCCCGTCAGCTTGTGAAGCGACCGCATCGCGGGAATGGCGGCCTCGCGCACGTTCAGGCGTCCCTTTACCAGCGATCCCAGCTCCAGCAGGCGCATGCCTAGCTGATACAGGCCGTTGTCGACCCGCTCGACATAGCGGCCAACGACCAGGTCGTTCAGGATGCGGTGGGCGGTGGACGCGTGCAGGCCGGTGGTGGCCGAGAGCTCTTTGAGCGTGACGGGATCCGGTTGCGCGGCCAGGGCGTCGAGCAGACGCATCGCGCGTTCGATGACCTGAATGGCGATCGGATGGGCGGAAGCGCCTTCGGTTTCGGCGTCCAGCGGATTGCGGGGGATGGGAAGACGGGCCATGGAAATTTGGGCTGGCGCCGCCACGCAAGACACGCGTTGCGGCATTGCAGCAAACAGTTCTTATCCCGTATTGTGAAATTTACCAGCCGGTTTGGCAATCAGTATTTGAGGGGAAAGCACAACCGGCGGTGGCCCGCCGGCGCGCCGATCAGGCTGCCGCCGGGGGCGCCAGCTTGCCGCCCAAGCGCAGGACTTCGGCCCGCAGGAACTCCAGCGCCGCTGCAGCTGCCTCGGGTTCACCCTTTACGCCAAGCTCGATATGGGGCGTGCCGCCCGCTTCGCCGACGCTAGGCAGACTGAACGCACGCACGTCAGGCCAACGGCTTTCCACGGTGACCATCGATGGCGTGATGCGTGATTCCGGCATGCTGAAAACCAGGAAGGAATGCTCGACGTGTGCGCGCACATGCTGCAGCGCACGATAGCGGGTGTCGAGCGTCCATTCGAGCATGGGCCATGCCATGACGGGAAAGCCCGGCACGAAGGTATGGTCCTTGATGAAGAAACCGGGAATGCGGTTGTACGGATTTGGGACGATCTCGCAGCCTTCGGGGAACATGCCCATCTGCAGGCGCTGCTGGTTTTCCGGCGCGCTCATGTCGGCGGTGCCCTGCCCTTTTTCCGCCATTTCGCGCGTGCGTAGCGCAATGGCTTCCTCGGCTTCGGGATGCAGCGCCAGCGGCAGTCCAAGCGCGGCGGCCGCGGCCTGGCGGGTATGGTCGTCGGGCGTGCCGCCGATGCCGCCACACGAGAACACGACGTCGCCCGTGGCGAAGCTACGCTTGTAGGCGTCCACTAGGCGGTCGCGCTCGTCGGGCAGGAATTCGGCCCAGCTCAGGTGCATGCCGCGCGCGCCGAGCATCTCGACGATCTTGGAAAAATGCTTGTCCTGGCGTCGACCCGACAGGATTTCATCGCCAACGATGATGAGGCCGATACGGCGGGCGGTGGATTCTGCAGCCATGTCCGATTCCATTGGTGAGAAAAGACGCCGGTCAGACGTCGATGACGCGGTCCTGCCGCAGGCGCTTGAGGGCTTCCAGTCCGTAGTGCGCGTAGACCAGCGCGGAAAACACCGGCAGGATAATCCACGCGGGCGGCAGCAAGTTCAGCAGCGAGCAAATAAGACCGATGGTCCAGAAGCCGCCGTTGTTGCGTTCGAGGATCAGTTTGCGTTCGTCCGGGCTGGCGTGTTCGACGATTGCATCCACGCGCATCATTCGCGAAAACGCGAAGGCCCACCAGAAGATCGACAGCACGATGGCCATGGGCGGCACCAGCCAGAGCGGCAGCGTCAGCACCCAGCCGGCGGCAAAGGCGGCGGACACCCACACCGCGTTCCACACGCTGACCGCGGTGGAGAACTTGCCGCGCCGGCCCACGCTGGCGTATTCGCGCTGGCCGACGTGGCGCAGCACCAGCGGCATAACGAAGACCGCCGCGATGGCCAGCCCCAGGATGCCGGACACCGGTAGCAGGATGGCCGCCGCGATGACTGGAATCAACCAGATCTTGAGCGAAAACAGGCCGACCGCGACGAACCATTGGTCGACGCGATTGACGACGTCCCATTGCGACACCTCGGTGCGCAGCCAATCGGTCAGGGGCGTCCAGAAAAACCAGAGCAGCAGGATGGCGCCAACGAGCGCAATGAGGAAAGGCAGCAGCACCGCGAACAGCATGGTCGGGTGGCACTGCGACACGAGCGCGCGCTTGAACGCCTGCCCCACGCTTGCGGCGCCCGCGCCGGCGCCAGCCAAGCGGCCGTTCCCGGTGGTGGGAGGATCAGTACTCAGAACGGTCATGGCAATCAAATTGAGGGGTGAACAACCCGGGTATGATAGTCAAACCCGCTCCGATCCGCTCACATGTCACTGCTTACCCCCGGTACTGATCTCGCCCCGCTGCGCACGCGGCTGGGCGCCACGCCCAACACCTGGCTCATCGCGTGCTTCTGCGCCGCCTGGTGCGACACCTGCGAAGAATACAAGCCCAAATTGCAGGCACTGGCCAGCGCGTTGCCGCAACACGTCTTTGCCTGGGTCGACATCGAGGATCACGCCGAATTGCTGGGCGACGTGGACGTCGAGAACTTCCCCACGCTGCTGGTGCAGATCGGCGATCGTGTCGTGTTCTACGGTCCCATGCTGCCGCACATCGGCCACCTGGAGCGCCTGCTGGAAAGCCTTAATGAAGACAGCGCGGCCGTGAACACCGCCCTGCCCGATCTGCCGCGAATGCTGGCCGCCTGACATCGCGGCGCGCCCAACAAAAAACCCGCAACGCCTGAGAAGGCCGTGCGGGTTTTTTGTTGGGATCGACTCGGGGTGCGCTCGGGGCGGGCGGCTACCGCCGCGCAGGACGGCAAGCTGACGACCGTGCCGTGGGCCGCCGCGACGTTCAAC